>NZ_JAJKGM010000035.1:0-37375 GCF_021412605.1 Clostridium celatum | reverse complement strand
TAAATTAATATATTTTAAATTATATTACATATTTGTATAAAATTAAAGACTACTGACACTTTGTCAGCAGTCTGATAAATAAAAGGATGTCTTAAGACATCCTTTTATTTATATAATCTATTAAGCACTTCGCTTTTAAAGCTATCAATTCCTAATCTTTCTATCATAAAGCTTAGTTTTTCACCCAACTCTGCTTTTTCTTTATAATAATCAAAAATAATATCTACAAGCTTTAATGCTTCTTTTTCATTTAAATTAATTGCAATAACATCCGCAATTCTTGGATTATAACCTGCAGAACCACCTGCTACTACCATTAGTCCACTTATATCAGCAATTACTCCAACATCTCTTGCATATATACTACCACAAGCATTTCTACAACCAGCAACACCAATTTTAGTTCTACACGGCATCTCCATTTTATGATACTTTTTTAAAAGTTTCATTCCTATTCCAATAGTATTATACTTGCTTCTCTTACAAAATCCTGCTGGACATATCTCAACATTTTTAACAGAATTAGCAGTTTCAATAGCAGGTTCCATATCAAGTTCTTTCCAAACCTCTGCTAAATTTTCTGCTTTAAGATTAGTAATTAATATTCTTTGTCCTGATGTAATTTTTATAACACCATTATACTTTCTAGCTACCTGTGCTATTTTTTCCAGGCTATCTGGAGAAATAAATCCACCAGGAATATGAGGCGTTATCCCAAAAGTCCTCTTTCCATCTCTAATCTTCTGCAAATTTCCATAGTGCATCCTAAGCTTCTCCTAAAATAAACTTTTCTATTGCTTTTGCAACTCCATCCTCTTCATTTGAGTCAGTTATATAATTTGCGACTTCTTTAACCTCCTCAAATGCATTTGCCATAGCAACACCCATTCCTGCATACTCAATCATAGCAAGATCATTTTCTGCATCACCAAAAGTCATTATTTCTTCTCTCTTAACACCTAAATACTTAGCTAAAAGTTCAACTCCAGTTCCTTTATTTACTTCTTTATTTAAAAACTCTAAGAAATATGGAGTACTTTTTACAACAGTATATTTTTCATAGACCTCTTTAGGTAAATTATCTATTGCCCTTTGAAGAATTTCCGGCTCATCTATCATCATTACTTTAATAATACTATGATTATCTTCAATTTCTGAATAGTCATTTATGCCTATTTGTATGTTATTTAGAGTAGCTTCTACCTCTGTGTATTTACTACTTTTAGGAGTTATTAAGCCTTGAGTTTCTGAGAAAGCATGAATATTTACTCCTAACTCTTTACTAATATTATGTAAGTAGTGTAAATCTGCTCCTGTTAAAGCTATCTTAGAAATAACCTCTCTACTTTTTGTTTTTAGAACTAATCCCCCATTATAACTTAAAACATAATCATCTTCGCTAAGCATATTTAATTCTTCTAAATATCTAGTTACACCATCAATTGGTCTACCTGTTGCAATTACAACATTTACGCCCTTTTCTTTTGCTTTATTTATTGCTATTTTTGTTCTTTCTGAAACAGACTTATCTTCTCTAAGTAATGTTCCATCCATATCTATTGCTACTAACTTATACATAAACTCCTCCACCATTCCTTATATTAAAATTCTGTTTTATTATAACATAAATCAATATAATGTACATGCTGAAAAGACTTATAGAAATGTTATACACAATAGTTTTCTATTATATATTATTCCTTTTTATATCCTATATACGAACTTATAACCTCATCAAAACCATCTCTTTTTAGTATATTTATTATTGCTCCCATTATTTCATAGCTTGATGTATTTTGTTCACTACCTCTTAATTTTTCTAATAACTTTGTAACATCTTCTACTATTATTTTTATATCTGATTCATTTAATAATGAACTTCCACTACTTGAAGCATTTAAAATACTTACCTTTATTTTGCTTTCATCAAAGTTTTGTATTCTACCATTCTTTTTTATAACATTCATATTTTTTCACCTCTAATTTATTATTCTCAAAACCAATTATCTTTACACTATTTTCCCTCTTTAAACAAAAAAATAGTAGTGTTAGTATAACTAATTGACTACTATTTTTAATATATTAAAATCTGTTTTATTTTTAATATCTTAGATATGCATTTGCTATTCTTTTAAATCCATCTTTATATAAACTTTCTATAATTATTGCTTGTACCTCATAACTTGAAGTAATTCCATCCCTTCCCCTTATTTCTGTAACAATTTTTATTACCCTATTAGTTAATATCTTTAAGTCTGATTCATTTATAATAGTATTACTATCTTTAGATGCTCCCCATATACTATTTTTTATTTTCTCAACTTCTAAATCTTGTATTCTTCCATCTTTTTTTATAATCTTCATTTTAATCCTCCCATAATACCATTACAACTTACTATGTAATCATTTTCATATGTATTAATTTTCTACTTACCCCTAATTTCTTTTATACCATATATTATATCAAATTTTTAGTATTACGGTACTATTCTCGAAAATTATTTAAAATAATTATTTATTTTTTTAACACTCATATCCGTTTATTAGTAAAATAATTGTATAAATATTTTTAGGAGTTTTATATGAAGTTACTTTCTGCTATTAAATCTATATTTTCAAAAAGAAAGTATAGATTTTCAAAAAATTCAACCTTAGAAAACGAAACTTATATTATTGAATCAACTAAATTCATAAATACTAATAATTTTTATAGTAAAACTAATTACTTCATATGGATAGATACTGCTAATTTCAAAACTAATATATTCAAAGGTTCTAATAAAAATTGGGTGCTTATCCATAGTTATCTTTGTTCTTTAGGAAAACCTACTGAACCTACTATAAAAGGAACTTTTTATGCTGGCCCTAAGGGATATTCCTTTGGAGAAGCTCGAGGCTTTAGGTGCCTATATTATACTCAAATTAAGGATAACTATTTAATTCATTCTATTCCATATAACTTAGATGGTAGTATTAGAGACCCGCGCCTTGGTATGAGGTTAACAGATGGTTGTGTACGACTTGCTACTGAAAATTCAAAATGGATTTACGATAATGTTCCTTCCGGTACTACAATTTTTATTAATTAAATAGGAGCTACATTTTATGATTTTAAAAAATAAAATTAAGAATATATATTATATCTTAAAGTCAAAAAAAGAATCTATTTCTGTAAAATATAGAGCGCCCTCTAATTATAATGAAAAAGTTTCTAAATTTATTAATAATAAAAACCTATCTAGTTCTACTAAATATTTAATTTATGTTGATACAGAAAATTTTCAGGTTAATATTTTTGTAGGATCTAAAAACAATTGGATTTTAGATAAAAATTATATTTGTTCAATTGGAAAACCATCAACTCCTACTCCAAAAGGCTTTTTTAAAATTGGAGCAAAAGGATATTCCTTTGGAGAAAATCATGGATATATTTGCTATTACTATAGTCAATTTAAGGGAAATTATCTTTTTCATTCAATATTATATAATTTAGATAATACTATACGCGATGGACGACTTGGCTTTAAAATTAGTAACGGCTGTATAAGATTGTCTAAAATAAATGCTAAATGGATTTATGATAATATTCCCTATGGAACTACAGTATATATTGTATAAGTTTTATTTATTCAACCTTATAAAAAGGTAGTGTATCAATTAGTCATATATTGATACACTACCTTTTCTTTTAACTATTTATAGTATATATTATTTCTCTTATAATTTTTCTGGTGATGGATAATCTATGCCTTTAGTATCAACTCTTATTTCTTCAATAACTACATCTTCAACTGGTTTATCTGCACTAGATGTTTTTACTGAATTAATTTCTTCTACAATATCTAATCCATCAATAGTCTTTCCAAATGCAGCATATTGTCCATCTAAATGAGAAGCTGTATCTGCCATTATAAAGAATTGACTTCCTGCTGAATTTGGATCATTAGCTCTAGCCATAGAAATTACACCCTTTGTATGTTTTAAATCATTTCCTTCATAGCCATTACTAGAGAATTCACCTTCTATTGAATATCCTGGTCCACCAGTCCCAGTTCCATTAGGACATCCCCCTTGATTCATAAATCCTTTTATAACTCTATGAAAGATTAATCCATCATAATATCCTGAATTAGCTAATTCTATAAAATTATTTACTGTGTTTGGAGCTATTTCTGGGTATAATTCTAAAGTTATATTTCCGTAATCCTTTACCTTAATAACAGCCACCGGTAATCCTTCTATAGATGTTTCTACATCTGAAGTTATTGATGTTATTCCACCATCACTATTCTTTTTTGAAGTACATCCAACTAAACCTATTGTAAGTGCTGTTAATGATGCTAATATAACTCCAGCCCTTAAAATTTTATTCATATAAACCCTCCCCTTAGTTCTCTTTATACTTTTATCTTTTAGTATAAAAATCTAAATTTTGCTATATTTATTTTAATAATAACAAAAAAGGACCCATACTTCAAGTAGAGTCCTTCATATAGACTTTATAATTAATCCTACAACACACTTTTAAAGTTCTTCACCATCAAAGCTTTTATATTCATTCTTATTTTTATCATTTCCTACATTATCTTGGTTTTGATGAATTCTTTGTCTTCTTTCACCTTTTTGATATTTTTTATCTTTAAATTTATCAGTACTCATTTGCGACACTCCCTTCATCACTATTTTTTGCAACTTTATATATAATAATTCATAAAATCAAATTATCCTTAAATTTACTAAACCTCAAACTCTTCTATTTCTATTGAGTAACTTCCACAATTTCTACATACATTTATTAAAACTATATAGCTACCGTTTATTTTACCTGATCTTTGAAGCCTATTATAAGACATTCCTTCGTATTCTTTATCTAAAGTACTTACAACATATTGATTGTTTTTAGTATATATGTAAAAATTGAATCCTAAAAAATCAAAGAATTTTTTCTTTTCACTTACACCCTCTTTACAAACATCACATGGTAAATCAAAAAATGCCTTTGTAAACTCTACATTATCACTATTATTTAAAATTTCAATTACTTTTTTTTCATCAATATCCTCAATTGGATTAATCTCATCATTTACAAAATAATCAAGTTTTTCTTCATTTAAACAATATTCTTTTCCATCAAAACTAAATTTATACTCCATCTTAAAATTCATCCTTTCATTATTGCTAACTTAATAGTTATTGCAATTCTAACATAACAATTTTAATAAATAAAGATATACACTTAAACTTCATATAAATAATATAAAGTATTTGTTAACAATATATAAAATTTAGTGTATAATAGTATCCATGATATAAATATAGAAAGGAGCATTATTTTGGAAAATAAAGAGATTTATATTATTTTATCAAGAACTGGAACAACATTTTCTAACATAATTGCATTATTCACGCAAAAACCTTATTCACATGTTTCTATATCGCTTGATAACTCCTTTACAAAAATGTTCTCTTTCGGTAGAAAAATCCCAGAAAAAGTACTTCCTGCTGGTCTTGTAGAGGAAAATTTATATGATGGTGTATTTGCCATGTTTCCTAAAAGCAGATGCTTAGTTTACAAGGTACCTATAACAGAAAAGCAATTTAATCATATACAAGATGAAATAGATAATTTTTTTGAAAATAAAGATCAATATAAATATAGTATTTTAGGAACTGTAACTGCTTATTTTAATAAGCCTCATAAAAGAGAAAATTATTATTTCTGTTCTCAATTTGTGTCCGAGCTTTTAATTAATAGTGGTGTTTATGTTACGGACAAGCTTCCTGAAGTAATAAAACCTATGGATTTATTAGAAATAGAAAATAAGATTTTTGTTTATGAAGGTTTGATTAATGAAGAGAATTATATTGACAATTACTACGGATTATTTAACTATCAAAAGCTAACTAAAGCTATTGCAAAGTTAATTCCTTAACTTTTAATATGAATTATAATAAAGGAAACTGTAATTACTACAGTTTCCTTTTATTAACCCTTTTATAGTAATTCTCATAAGATATAAATAAGTTATTATTATAAATAAGGAGAAAATAATGTATTCAATAGATTTGCCTTATCCACCAATAAAGGTAAGCAAAAAGGACCCTAAATATATTGATCTAATTCTTTTAAATTATGCTAGTGATATTTCAGAGTTCGATGCTATATCTCAATATATTTATCATGAAATAGCTCTAAAATATAAAAATCCTGATGTATCTGCAACACTAAAAGGAATATCAATAATAGAAATGCATCATTTAGAAATGCTTGGTGAAATAATAGTTTTGCTAGGCGGAAAACCTGGTTATTGGATTAATGACAAAAAGAAAAAATATTGGACTGGAAAATTAGTGAATTATGATATCTCTTCTTTGCAAACAATTTTAACTATTGATATTGAAGATGAAAAAGCTGCAATAAAACAATACAAAGATACTATAACTAAAATAGATGATCCAAACATAAATTCAGTAATTAAAAGAATAATATTAGATGAAGAATTTCATATCCAGCTTTTAACAACACTATATTCTAAATATGTTAAATAGAAACATAAAATTTAAATTATATTTCAATAAACCATATTAGAGAAAAGCTCCTGAATATAATATCAGGAGCTTTTCTCTATTACTTATTTCTCAATATTTTGTAGGATTAGTTGAAAATTAATATTTCTTATATACTTAATCATCATATAATAGAAATATTAACTCATACCTTTGTTAGATTAACTTTAGCTAATACTTTAACTAAAGTCTTCAATTCTTATTATATTTTCTACACTTTTTATTGATCTTAAATCATGCAGTTTGTCTATTGAATCATTTATTAACGCTTCTTTAGTTTTATGTGTAATTAAAACCAATGTAACTTCAAGAGTATCATCATGCTTTCTTCCTTTTTGTATTACAGATTTTAAACTCACTCTATTTGAACCAAAAATTGTTGTTATTTGTCCTAAAACACCTGGCTTATCTTGTACTGTTAATCTGATGTAATATCTACTCTCAACATCATCTATACTTTTTACATTTTTATTCCATAAATTATCTTTAACTACCGGATTCTCATTTTTTGTATCTATATTTTTTCTAAGTATTGAAATAATATCACTTACTACAGCACTTCCTGTTGGCATATCTCCTGCACCTTTTCCATAAAACATAAGATCTCCTACAGCATTACCATTTATAAATATAGCATTGAAAGAATCATATACATTGGCAAGGGGATGTGTTTCTGGTATCATAGTTGGATGAACTCTAAGTTCTAGTTCTCCATTATTCTCTTTTGCAATAGCTAATAATTTAATTGACATATTGAAATCACTTGCATATTTCATATCTATTGGTTTTATTTTTGTAATACCTTCTCTATAAACATCATCCACAGATATTTTTGTACCAAATGATAAAGCTGAAAGTATAGCTAATTTATATTGAGCATCATATCCTTCAATATCTGATGTTGGGTCTGCTTCTGCATAACCTTTTTCTTTAGCTTCTTCTAATACATCATCAAATTCCAGTCCTTCAAGTTCCATTTTACTAAGAATATAATTTGTTGTACCATTAACTATACCATATAACTCATTTATCTTATTTGCAGTTAAATTTTCATTTATACTATTTATTATAGGTATTCCTCCTGCTACACTTGCCTCATATTGGAACATTACTTTCTTTTCATCAGCCTTTTCAAAAACTTCTTTTCCTTCTGTTGCAAGTAACATTTTATTTGCAGTTACTATGTGTTTATTTTTCTCTATTGCTCTCAATATATATTCTTTTGCAGGCTCTATTCCTCCCATTACTTCAACAACTATTTTAATTGAGTCATCATTAATTATATCATCAAAATTAGTTGTTAATATATCATTAGATACTTCTACTCCCCTGTACTTATCCAAGCTTCGAACTAATATTTTAGAAACTTCAATTTCGTATCCTGACCTTTTCATTATCTCTTCTTTATTTTTAATAAGTATATTATATACTCCTCTTCCTACATTACCTAATCCAAGCAATGCAATCTTAACTTTTTTCATTTAATTACCCCCTTTTTATTTTATTCCCCAATATCATTTTTATTAATTATACTATATTTACTTATTCTTCCATATATGTTTTTTGAAAATTACTTTTATAATTTATGAACCTTTTATTTAAATTTTAAAACTATATTGCTCTACATAGTTTTTAAAACTATATCTTGTATTTATAATAATTATATGATAATATTTATATAGATAAATATTAAGTAAATCAAATTATTTTAAATAAAAAGTAAAATAAAAGGAAGGTTTTTAAAATGGAAAAGATAGCTTTAATAACTGATAGCACTTGCGGATTGCCTGTGGAATATATTTACAAATACAATATTCATGTTGTTAGATTAAAAATAATCTATAAAGATAGAGAATATATAGATGGAATTACTATATCTGCAGATGAGGTTTATTCTAAAATTGAAGAAGAGTTACCAACTACTTCTATGCCATCTGTTCAAGATGTTAGTGATTTATACGAAAAACTTATACTTGAAGGATACACACATGCAATCGTAATGCCAATTTCATCTGGATTATCTGGAACAATAAATAGCTTTAGACTTGCTAGCTTAGAATATGAAAATAAAATTACTAGTTTTATTTTTGATACTAAAATATTATCTATGGCTGTAGGTTTATCAGTTATAGAAATAGGAAAACTAATTGAAGAAGGTAAAGATTTTAACTATATTTGCAATATAATTCCCAAATTAAGAGAAAATACATCAATGTATTTTACTGTTGATACTTTAGAATATTTGATTAAAGGTGGTAGAATTGGTAAAGTTACTGGAAGTGTAGGTCAACTTTTAAATTTAAAACCTATAATAACAATGTCTGATGATGGAACCTATACTAATTATTCAAAGGTTCGAGGTTCTAAGAAAGCATTTAATGAACTAGTTAAACTTGCTACAGATATTTTAGATAAAGGTAAAGGTAAGCTTGTAATAATGACTGGTACTATGCATGAAGAAGCTGAAAAACTAAAATCTATTTTATCCACTCATAAAAATGTTACATTTACTCATGTTGGTACAATTACACCAGCCGTAGGAATCCACTCAGGTCCACGTCTTTTAGCTATTGCTATACTAACTGAAATATAGTAACTACATCTTAAATTAATTAATAAAAATAGAGAGCTATATAGTAAATGATTTTTAAACCATTTACTATATAGCTCCTTTTATAGATAAATTTATCTTTTTCCTGCATCAAATATTTCACCAGCAGCCTTTGGTGCTTGTGAAGATTTAGAGAATATGATTAATGCAATTAATGTAACTATATAAGGGAATACCTTTAATACTACTAATGGTATACTTGCTAGCTCTGGAATCACCTGTGCAACATTTGCTAATGTAGATGCAAATCCAAAGAAGAAAGTTGATGCTAATATTCCTAAAGGTCTCCATTGTCCAAATATTAATGCTGCTAACGCAAGGAATCCTAATCCTGCAACATTTCCATTAAATTCACCTGAATATGTTACTAATATTATACATCCACCTAAAGCTGCTAATGCACCTGATATCATAACACCTATATATCTAGTTCTCATTACATTAATACCTGCAGCTTGAGAAGCTTGTGGGTTTTCTCCACATGATCTTAATCTTAATCCAAATGAAGTTTTATATAATAAGAATGCACTTATTATTAATATTGCTAATACTAACCATGTTGTAGCATAAGTCTTTGTAAATAGTAATGGACCTATTACTGGAATATCCTTTAACACTGGAATACTTTTTGGTAAGAAACCTAAAGTTATTCTTATATTACCACTACCAGTAATATTTCTTGCTAAAAATACTGTTAATGCTCCAGCCATCATATTAATAGCTGTACCACTTATAACTTGGTCTGCATTTAAGTTAATACTTGCAAATGCATGTAAAAGTGAGAATAAGGCTCCAACTATTGCAGCAACTAAAAGTCCTATCCATAATGCACTATTAACACCTGCTGCTTGAAGTTTAGATATTGTTAATGCTCCAGCAAAAGAACCTACTATCATAAACCCATCTAAGCCTATATTTACAATACCACTTCTTTCACAATAAAGCGCACCTAAAGCAGTAATTAGCATAGGTACAGTATACGCTATTGCATAAGGAAAAATTTGTACAATTATATCCCACATTATTTTTCCACCGCCCTTTCACCAGATGTTTTTATCTTTTTATCGTCTCTTTTTTTCTTTATACTCTTGATTATTCTATCCATAACTACACTTGTTGCAGCAAAATAAATTATTGTAGCTATTATTGTATCTGCTAATTCTGGTGGTACCTTAACATTAGCATTCATAAATCCTTTACCAACATATAATACACCAAAGAATAATGCTGATAATAATACTCCAAATGGACCATTGTTACCTAGTAAGGCAACAGCTATTCCATCAAACCCTTGAGATGGCATTACACCTATTTGAAGTACTGTAGAGTTACCCATATATTGAACAACACCTGCTAATCCTGCTAACCCACCTGCTATCATCATAGAAATTACTATATTTCTATTTACAGGCATACCTGCATATTCAGCACCAAATCTGTTATATCCAACTGCCTTTAATTCATATCCTAAAACAGTCTTATTTAAAACAAACCATATAACTAACACAGAAAATATAGCTAAAAATATTCCATAGTTTATGTATGATCCACCAAATAAATTTGATAACCAATCTGCCTTTAAACTTGCAGAGTCTGCTAATCTAGCTGATTCTGTTTCAGTAGTTCCCTTTAAATATTTAGGAACCATATAATAAACTATCCAATATGCAGTCCAGTTCATCATGATAGCTGAAACAACTTCATTAACATTAAATAATGCTTTTAAAAGTCCTGGTACAGCAGCCCAAATAGCTCCTGCTAAAATACCACAAACAATCATTAATGGTAATAATATAGGAGATGGTAAGTCAACTAATAACCCTATAGCCGTTACAGTAAATCCTCCGGCTAACATTTGACCTGGAGTTCCTATATTAAATAATCCAGTTTTGTTTGCAAAGGCAAAAGATAATCCAGTAAGAATTAATGGCGTTGCAGTTGCAATTGAATTACCTATTCTTTGAGCATTCATTAATCCGCCTTTAAATAAATAAGTATAACCATCTATTGGATTAAATCCCATTGCTAGCATTAGTAAAAATCCAGCAAGTAATCCTAAAACTACTGCCATAATAGATTTTAATAATTGATTCTTATGCACTAAGCTTCCTCCTTCTTTATGCCGGCCATCATTAAACCAACTTCATTTTCATTTGTTTCATTAGCATTTACTATACCTATTAATTCACCATTATTTACAACAGCTATTCTATCAGATACATTTAAAACCTCATCTAACTCAAGTGATACTAATAAGACAGCTTTTCCTAAATCTCTTTGTTCAACTAATCTTTTATGAATATATTCTATTGATCCAACATCTAAACCTCTAGTTGGTTGTACAGCAATTAAAAAGTCTGGATTAGATTCTATTTCACGTCCAATTACACCTTTTTGTTGGTTACCACCTGATAGTGATCTTGCTATAGATTTTCCACCTTCACCAGATCTAACGTCAAATGTTTCAATTATCTTCTTTGCATATTCTGAAATCTTTGCTCTATTAATTAAACCATTCTTAGAAAACGGCTTATTTCTATAAGCTTTAAGCACCATATTATCTTCCATTGTATAATCAAGAATTAATCCTCTTTTATGTCTATCTTCTGGAATATGTGCCATTCCTTCATCTATTCTTTGACGTATTGAATCTTTATTTATATTTTTTCCTTTAAATATAATGTTTCCTGACTCTATACTTCTCATTCCTGTTAAAGCTTCTACTAATTCTGTTTGTCCATTACCTTCAACACCAGCAATACCAACTATTTCACCTGCTCTGATATCCAATGAAAAATCTTTCAATCCAAGAACTTTTTTATTATTATTAACAGATAAATTTTCTATTTTTACAACTATATCCTTTGGCTTAGCTTCAGTTTTTTCAACTTTAAATGATACTTCTCTTCCAACCATCATTTTAGCCATTTCAGCTTCTGTAGTATCCTTAACATCTACAGTCCCTATGTACTTACCTCTTCTAATAACTGTACATCTATTAGCGGCTTCTTTAATTTCTCTTAACTTATGAGTAATTAAAATAATAGATTTTCCTTCTTTAGTCATGTTTTTCATAATTGAAATTAACTCATCAATTTCACTTGGAGTTAAAACCGCTGTTGGTTCATCAAATATTAAAACATTCGCATTTCTATAAAGCATTTTTAATATTTCTACTCTTTGTTGCATTCCAACAGAAATATCTTCTATTTTGGCGTAAGGATCAACATTTAACCCATACTGTTTAGATAATTCTTCAATTTTCTTTGCGGCTGTTTTGATATCTACAGTTAATCCCTTTCTAGGTTCACAGCCCAAAATTATGTTTTCTGTAACCGTAAAATTATCTACTAATTTAAAATGTTGATGAACCATTCCAATCCCTAAGTCATTTGCTACATTAGGATTAGATATTTTTACTTCTTTACCTCTAACCTTTATAGAACCTCTATCTGGCTTGTACATACCGAATAGCATTCCCATTAGTGTTGATTTACCAGCACCATTTTCACCTAAAAGAGCATGTATCTCTCCTTCTTCAAGTTGTAGTGTAATATTATCATTTGCCACTATTCCTGGAAATTCTTTACGAATATTTAGCATCTCAACTACATATGCCATGGATATCCTCCTTTAATTAAATATTTTATAACATATATTATTAATTTAATTTATGCGGATTATAAGTTAATATACTTAACTTAATAATCTCATAATTACTTCCGAACTTCTTTTTAAGTATAATTTAAATAATTCGCATTTTCAACATTTTTTTCGCTTATTTTTATAAATAATATACTATATTAATTCTATTTGTATATTTTTATCAAAATTTGTTTAATTCATATATATTTTCTATTCAATTAGGCATTTTTGTGCATATTTCATCATATTTTCTACTCACATCTTGCTTAGTATTATTTTTAAAAAACACATAAATTTAAACTTAAATTTTAAAAATAATTTATGTTATTTCAAATTAGTGTATACTATTTATATTTTCCATTATACTTTTGATATAAAAAGAGCTATGTAAATCATCTTAACATAGCTCTTTTTTATTATAATTTCTTATAATTCAGTTTTAACTTGTATTTCTCCACTCTTAATAGCATTTAATACTTCATTAACTTTAGCTACTGTATCATCATTTAAGTTTGGATTTTCTGCTGGTATACCAACACCATCATTTTCAGCATTAAATGTTAATATTTTGCCACCTGGGAATTCACCATTTAATTCAGCTTCAATCATTTGATAAGCTGCTTCATCAATCTTCTTAATAGCTGAAGTTAAAATTACAGACTTGTCTCCTTCATATATACCATCAGCATATTGGTCAGAATCAACACCGATAACCCATACCTCTTCACCGTTAACAACTCTTGTCTTAGCTTCTGTTATAACACCAGTACCAACTCCACCAGCTGCTGCGAAGATTGCCTTAACACCATTATCATACATTTGAGCTGCTAATTGTTGCCCTAAAGCTGTATCAGAGAATGAACCTGAGTAAACTATATTTTCAGCTTTTAAGCTAACATTTGATCCATAATTTTCATTAGCATAAGCTACACCTTGTTGGAATCCATAGTTAAACTTTTGAACTGCTGGTATTTCCATACCACCGATAAATCCTAATTCTCCAGTTTGTAATTGAACTGCTGCTGCAACACCTGCTGCAAATCCACTTTGTTCTTCAGCAAAGTATATAGCAACTGTATTATCTCCTACATGATAATTATCTTGTCCATCATTTGGCTCACCATCGATTATAACAAATTTAGCATCATTATATTGTTCTTGAGCTTTATATATAGCTGTTTCAAATTTGAAACCTGGTGTTACAATAAATTTATATCCTGCATCATAAAGATTTTGTATTTCTGTTAAATAGTTTGCTTCCGTTTCTCCTGATGGTTGCATATAGTTCTTTTCTATTCCAAGTTCTTTTTCAGCTTTTTGAATTCCTTCCCATGTACCTTGGTTAAATGACTTATCATCAATTGTTCCTGCGTCAGTAACCATACCAACTTTTAATCCTGCTTCTCCTGAACCATTATCACTATTTCCACAACCAACTAATCCTGTTAGCATTAATGCTGAAAGTGCTAATGCAATAACTTTTTTCTTCATAAATAAACTCCTCCTAAATGTTAACTTTTTACATAGCTTTATACTTACCCTTATTGTTATAAAAAAAACGTATTAATTTCTAAAGTGAAATTAATACGTTAAAAACTCTTTTATAATTCGTATAGAGTTAGTATATACTAAGTTCACTCATAGTCGAAAATTTATGGCTTCCGGTAGATACATCCCACCATATTTGGGATTTATATGAGTCGTTTTATTGTTCGTATTTAATTATAATTTATCTTCTTATTTTTGTCAATATAAGTTTTATTTTACATGTTTTTTTATTATTTGTTGTATTTTAAGGATTTATATATTATTTTATCGAAAATAAATCATATTATTAAACTTGTTAGCTATCCATTATTTCAAAAGACTATGTTAATCAAATTAACATAGTCCTATATTTAAATTAATTTTACAATTCACTTTTAACTTCTATTTCTCCACTCTTAATAGCTTCTAATACTTCCTTAACTTTAGCTACTGTATCATCACTTAAGTTTGGATTTTCTTCTGGAATACCTACTGCATCATTTTTAGCATCAAATATTAATGATTGACCACCTGGGAATTCATTATTTAATTCAGCTTCTATCATTTGATAAGATGCTACATTAACTTTCTTAACAGCCGATGTTAAAATTACTGACTTATTTCCTTCATAAATACCATCAGCATATTGATCTGAATCAACACCTATAATCCATGCTTCTTCACCATTAACTGCTCTTGTTTTAGCTTCTGTTATAGCACCCATACCAGTTCCACCAGCTGCAGCAAATATTACTTTAACACCTCTATCATACATTTGAGCTGCTATTTGTTGACCTAGAGCTAAATCAGTAAATGAACCTGAGTAAACTATATTTTCAGCTTTTAAGCTAACATCTGTTCCAAGATTTTCATTTGCATAAGCTACACCTTGTTGGAATCCAAAGTTAAATCTTCTAACTGCTGGCGATTCCATACCACCTATAAATCCGAACTCTCCAGTTTTTAATTCAACTGCTGCTGCAACACCTGCTGCAAATCCACCCTCTTCTTCAGCAAACTGTATTGCAACTGAATTATCTGCTACAACATAGTTTCCATTTTCGTCCATAGGTGCTCCATCAAGTATAACAAATTTTGCATCTTCATACTTTTGTTGCGCCTTGTATATAGCTGTTTCTAGTTTGAACCCTGGTCCTATTATAAATTTATAACCTGAATCATAAAGATTTTGAATTTCTGTTAAATAATCAGCTTCTGTTTCTCCTGAAGGCTTTAAGTAGTTCTTTTCAATCCCAAGATTTTCTTCCGCTTCTACTATCCCTTCCCAAGTACCTTGATTAAATGATTTATCATCAATTGTACCAGAGTCAGTAATCATACCAACCTTTAACGTCGCTTCTCCTGAATTTGATGAATTATTATTGTTGTTTCCACAACCAACTAATCCTGTTAACATTAGTGCTGAAAGTACTAATGTAATAACTTTTTTCTTCATATGTACACTCCTCCTAAATACTCATATTTCTAATATACCTACTTAATAGGTATATTAAAGACGTATCGATTCCCAAAGTGAAAGTAATACGCTACAATCTACTCATTATTCGTATATAGTCGCTTGCACTAAATTCACTCATAGTCGGAAATTTACGGCTTCCGGTAGAAACACCCCACCACATCTGGGGTTCATATGAGTTGTTCTATTGTTCGTGTTTATTATATTTAATATTATTTTCTATGTCAATATTATTTATATACTTTTTACACTTTTATATTTTATTAATTCGATAATATCTCTTATTAGTATTTTTTATTTTTATTATTTTCTATAATTTAACACAACTTTTATTATTTCCTAGCTAAAAAGGACTATGTTAATCTTATTAACATAGTCCTAAGTTTATATCAATACTATAATTCAGTTTTCACTTCAATCTCATCTGCTTTAATAGCATTTATTACTTCATTAACTTTTGCAATTGTATCATCACTTAAGTTTGGATTTTCACTTGGAATACCAACAGCATCATTTTTAGCATCAAATCTTAGCACTTGCCCACCTGGGAATTGACCATTTATTTCATCTTCTATTATTTGATATGCTGCTTCATCAATCTTTTTAATAGCTGAAGTTAATACTACTGATTTGTTACCTTCATATATTCCATCATCATATTGGTCAGAGTCAACACCTATAACCCACACTTCTTCACCATTAACTACTCTTGTCTTAGCTTCTGTAATAACACCTATATTAACTCCTGCAGCAGCAGTAAATATTGCTTTAACTCCACTATCATACATTTGAGCTGCTAATTGTTGTCCTAAAGCAGTGTCAGAGAATGAACCTGAGTAAACTATATTTTCAGTCTTTAAGCTAACATTTGTTCCATAATGTTCATTTGCATACGCCACACCTTGTTGGAAACCATAGTTAAACTTTTTAACTGATGGTATCTCCATTCCACCAATAAATCCGAAATCACCACTTTTTAGTTGAACTGCTGATGCAACACCTGCTATAAAACCACTTTGTTCTTCTGCAAAGTATACTCCAACTGTATTATCTGCTACAACATAATTATCATTTCCATCATTTGGTTCACCATCAATTAGAACAAACTTTGCATCTTCATATTGACTTTGAGCTTTATAGATAGCTGTTTCAAATTTATAACCTGGTGTTACTATAAATTTATAACCTGAATCATAAAGATTTTGGATTTCTGTTAAATAACTTGCCTCTGATTCTCCATTAGGTTGCATAAAAGTTGTTTCAAGCCCAAAACTCTTTTCAGCTTCTTTAATTCCTTCCCACGTACCTTGATTAAATGATTTATCATCAATAGTACCTGTATCAGTAACCATTCCAACCTTTAATGCACCATCATTTGTTTTTGATGAGTTATCATTGTTACCACAACCAACTAATCCTGTTACCATTAACGCTGAAAGTGCTAATGCAATAACTTTTTTCTTCATAAGTAGACTCCTCCTAAATGCTCACATTTTTGTATTTTTATAATTAATATTTACTCTACATTTAAAATACATAAATAACTACAGTGAAATTAATACACTATAACTCTTGTATAATTCGTATAGAGTTAATATATATTAAGCTCACTCATAGCTGAAAATTTAAGGTTTCCAGTAGAAACATCCCACCATATTTGAGATTTATATGAGTCCTTTTTTTATTCGCGTTCCATTATAATTTATATAATTTTCTTTGTCAATATATGTTTTATATAATATTTAATGTATTTTACTATATTTTTATTTTTATAATTATTTAATTAAGGGCGCTTCTATTCCCCCTATAAATCTCATTTTAAATTTATCTATATATTTATCATTTCCATTTCAATTTAATATTATAAAAAAAAGATTAAAACTATTTCTAATCTTAACCTTTTCTTTATAATATTATAAATTTGAAATCTAATTCATTATAATATTAAATTAATATATTAACATTATATTCCCTTAACCATATATCAACTTGAATTAAATACGCTATCATTTGTGGTCCAGTCATAAGTTGTCCAAACCATGGTGTCTTATAAGCTTTTCCTTTGGTATCAACTATTTCTTGTACCGTATCTTTATTTATTATCTCCAATATTGGTGATGTTTTATCATTTAATATTTCATTCATCATATTGCATACAACATCTGTATATTCCGGATTATGAGTCTTTGGATATGGACTCTTCTTTCTATATATTATTTCATCCGGAAGTATTCCTACCAACGCTTTTCTCAATAACCCCTTTTCCCTTCCATCCAAAAGTTTAACATCAACTGGTAAATTAAATGCATAATCAACTATTCTATAGTCTGCAAAAGGCACTCTTACCTCTAAACTATTATACATACTTGATCTATCTTTCCTATTTAATAAATTAACCATAAACCATTTCAAATTTAAATAGAAAAGTTCTCTCATTCTATAAGTCTTTTTATCTTCATTATCTAAATGTGGAACTTCTTTTAATGTTTTTAAATACTCTTCATTTACACACTCTTCAATTTTCAAATCACTTTTTGATTCATTTAATATAGTTTTTCTTTCTCCAACAGATCTTGACCACGGAAAAGTATGTGCATTTATCATTTCCTCATGTGTGAACCATGGATATCCAGCGAATAATTCGTCTGCACACTCTCCTGATAATCCAACAACAAAATCTTTCCTTATCTCTTTACAAAATAACAAAAGAGATGAATCTACATCTGCCATTCCCGGTAAATCTCTTGAAATTGTAGCTTCTCTTAAAGCTTTTGCTAAATCTGTTTGCTTTAACAAAACAGTTCTATGATCACTATCTATAAATTTAGCCATACGTTCTGCAAAATATTGATCTGATGTTGGTTGAAACAATGAAGCTTTAAAAAATTTATCATTTCCTTCATAATCTATAGAATAAGTTGTAAGCTTCTTTCCTCTCTCTTTAAATTCAGTTGAAGCTATAGCTGATATGGCTGATGAATCTAATCCTCCTGATAAAAATGTACATACAGGCACATCTCCAACAAGTTGCCTTTTTATAGCATCAATTAACAGTTGTCTTACATGACTTACTGATTCATCAGTAGTTTCATTTAATTCTCTAGCTGTTACCTTCCAATACTCCCAAATCTTCATATTATCTTCTGTTATTAACATACAATTTGCAGGAGCAATTTCATTTATTCCCCTGTATATTGCATGGCCTGGTGCTACTGCTGGTCCTAAAGCAAAAAGTTCAGTTAATCCTTCCTTATCAACTTCAGCTTTAATTTCTGGATGAGCTAATATAGTTTTAATTTCTGAACCAAAAATTAAAGTATTACCTAATTTTGAATAAAACAAAGGTTTAACTCCCATTGGATCTCTGGCTAAAAATACTTGTCTTTTACCCTCATCATAAATTGCAAATGCAAATATTCCATTTAGCTTACTTATACAATCTATTCCCCAGGCAATATATGAAGTTAATAATACTTCTGTATCAGAATAAGAATCAAATTTATATCCTTCCTCTAATAATTCCTTTCTTAAATCCTCAGTATTATATAATTCTCCATTATATACAACTACATACTTTCTATTACCTACTTGTTTTATCATAGGTTGTTTTCCACCTTCAGGATCTACAACAACTAATCTTCTATGACCAAATAGTACATTTTCTGTAATATAAGTTCCTTCACTATCTGGCCCACGCCTTTCTAATGTCTTAACCATTCTACAAATTATATCTTTTTCCTTTGATAAATTTCTTTTAAAGTCTACTATTCCAGCTATTCCACACATAATTTCACCTTCTCATTAAATTCATAGTATAAAATATGATAAAATTCTTAGTTAAGTGCAATATGAAGACTATTTCAAAACAAATTTAATAATATACACAAAAAGGAGTCAGTAAACTGACTCCTTTTTTGATTGCTAAATGTTTATATATAATCTAAAATTGTTAGCTATTTAATTATTTTTCCTTCTTTATTGATATAGTCAAAGTAGTTAATAATCCTCCCCATAAAACTACTGCTCCTATAATAAAATAAGTTAATGCAGTTGTGGTCATTTTATACTACCTCCTCTTTTAATTCTTCACTTTCATCAAAACTTTCTATAGCCTTGTTTTTCCATGGTTTTTTAGAAATTAATAATGAACCTATAATCCCCAATCCAATAACTGACCATCCATATGCAAATATTTCTGGTAAGTTATATCCACCATACGGCGTCTTAATCTCAGTAACAAAATTACTAATTAGCATATATGCTAATATTGCTGGTGTTATAAACTTAACAGTAAAATCCCACCATTTTCCTATTCTAAAATACGAAGTCTTATTCGTATGATTTCTAATAACCTCTGGTTTTATTATCCATCCTATAACTATAGCTTCAAGTAATCCTACTACAACTATTCCATAACAATTTATAAAGTTATCCATAATATCTAAAAGATATAAACCTGCTCCGCTTGCAAAAGTTCCACTTACTAAAAGGCCTGTAATACAGATACCTGTAACAACTTTCTTTCTATCCCATCCTGTTTTATCTATAATAGCTGATGCTACTGCTTCAACTAATGATACACACGATGTTAATCCAGCAAATACTAAACAAGCAAAGAATAAACATCCAAGAATTGTTCCCCATGACCCCATAACTGTAAATACCTTAGGGAAAACTATAAACGCTAGTCCAATACCACTTGAAACAACTTCTTCTACTGGTACGCCTTGGCTTGTTGCCATAAATCCTAAAATTGCAAATACCCCAATAGCACATAAGAATTCAAATCCACAATTTGCAAATCCCGTCATAAATGCACTATTGTTTATATCAGTCTTTTTAGGTAAATAACTTGAGTAAGTCATCATTATCCCCATTGCTAAACTTAACGAATAAAATACTTGTCCATATGCTGCTATCCAAACCTTTGGTTCCATAACCTTACTCCAATCTGGAGTAAATAATTTATTTAATCCTAAAGTAGCCCCCTCTAGAGTTACGCCTCTAACAACTATTATCACCATTATTGCTATAAGTGTTGGTAGTAAAACTTTATTTAATTTCTCTATACCACCTTTAACCCCTCTATAACATATAAACCAACTAATTCCCCAAACTAAAACTATTCCTATTAAAATTGGCCATATTAATCCACCAAAGTTAAAAGGTGAATCTGTAAGTCTTAAAAAATCATCATAAAAGAAAGTATTCGGATCATTTCCCCATCCTTTACTAAAACTTAATGTAAAATACTTCATAGCCCAACTTAAAATCATTGAATAATATCCTAAAATAAAGAATGCTGAAATACTTGGCCACCATCCAAGCCATTCCCACTTTTTATTTGCCCTTGCCATTGCTAAAGGAGTTGAACCTCTAAATTTATGTCCCATTCCATATTCAAGAATTAAAAGCGGTATACCTGCTGTAAATATTGCAAAGAAATATGGAACTAAGAAAGCTCCTCCACCATTTTCATATACTAAATACGGAAATCTCCAAATATTCCCTAATCCTACTGCCGATCCTACTGCAGCTAATATGAAACCAACTTTACTTCCCCACTGGTCTCTTTTACTTTCCATGAATTATTCCCCCTTTGTTTTCCATTTTATCCTTAAACATATAATATATTATTTTAGCAACTTTTTCAACCTTTTACTGCTTATTTATTAAATAAATCTCATTTTTTATTATCAATTTATCAATACTTTCCGTATTTATTATCATTTTATCTTTTATCATTGATATTACTAACTTTCTAAGATTTTTTTCTATTTAAATTTAATTGGTATTTTTACTAAATTTAACTTTTAAGCACATATTTCCTTTAATTTCTTATTTATTTTTTATTATATAAACAAAAAACAAACCACAGTTTTAACAAATTGTTAACAAAACTACGGTTTGTTTATTATTTTTTATACAATTTCCACTTTTTTAACTTATATTTTATTTTTAAATCTTTCTTCTAAATATTTAGCTACCCCATCTTCTTCGCAACTTCCAATAACATCAGTAGCTATTTCTTTTATTTTCTCTGCAGCATTTGCTGTAGCATAAGCTTCATCCGCCAATTCAAACATTGGTAAATCATTTACGTTATCACCAAAGCAAACTACCTTATCATAATTTAAATATTTAGATAAATATTTTATACCATTAGCTTTAGATGCTTCATTACTATATGCTTCTAAAAAATAGCAATCTTCATATACATCTCTATAATAATTAACAGTTATACCGTCAACTTTTTCTATTTCTTCCGCAATTCCTTTTATCTTTTCATAAGTATCAAAAGCAACGAAGTTTATTATGCTTAAATCTTTTATAGCTTCCTTATAGTTCACAATTTCTACAAAAGTTTTTAACTCTTTATCTGCACGCTCTTTATAAAAATTATATTCATAAATATGCTCGAAATTTTTATGATAAACCCATAAATGATTTTCTTTAATACCATATACTAATGGGTTTTTGTTGAATTTTTCAAAAATATCTAGCACTTTATTCGCTGAAATTTTATTAATATCTTTTATATCTATATACTTTAATTCTTTAGTATCATATATTACTACACCATTCATTAAAGCAATTGGTAATTTCAAATTTAATCCATCTAATATCTCAACCGCAGTTGCTGGAGTTCTAGCTGTTGCTACAGTAAAATTCACTCCTTCATCTATAAGTTTATTAATAACTTCTTTTGAATAAACTGTTACTTCTCTTTTATTATTTATTAGTGTTCCATCTAAATCTGTAACGAATAATTCCATAAACTTTACCTCTCCTCTTTTGTATCCTATTTTTATTAGGGTTTTATACTATAACACAGAATTAAAATTTATGCTATATATTTTTCAGAATATATTATAATTTTGTATTATTGTATAACTTGTCCTATTAATTGAATCCTTTTAGTAATGGTACCTTTAAAGAAAGTATTAATAAACTTCTTATCTTTTATTAACACTTTCTACTTAAATAATTTCTATTTATTTCTTTCCCATGCACCCATTATAAAGTCTTTTCCTGTTTCATCTTTCATTAATTTTTCTGCCTTTTTTATAGCTTCAAATTCAATTTCACTTACTTCTGCAACTTTATATTCCATCAAATCATCTCCTTAATAATGATAGTATAGTTTTTGTATCTTTATTTTTATCTATTCATATCATTATTAAAGTATTTATTTTATTATCTTTATATAATTATCTTCTATTCCTATTACTGTTTTTTTATTATTTATATAATCTTCTATAATACTTACTGCTTCTTTAGATATAACCTCTCCTGGACATACCAAAGGAATTCCAGGTGGATATGGTATTAACGATTCTTTAGCAACTTTTCCGACAGAATCACCAATCTTTACAATTTCATATTTTTTATCAAAAACTTCATATGGCTCCATAATCTTTTCTGGTATTATATCAAAATAATTTTGATAATGATTATCTTTTAATTTTTCTATATCTAATTCTTCAATTGCTAAATATATCTTTTCAAAATCTTTATCTATATTAAATGGTGATAATATTAATACTACTCCAGATGCAAAGCTCATTTCACATTGAATTTTTTTACTTCTAAAATAATCTAATAATTTATGTCCACTATACTCCTTGTCTAGTGTAATAACATATCTACTTAAATCTAAATTATAGTTACTTGGTAAATCTTCTTCTTTTAATATAGTTATTTTATTTAAAGAATTTATTTTAACACTCCATTCTTCTGATAAATGGATCAAATTATTATAATCTTTATCAGAATAGTTATCTAAATAATATCTACCATAATCTAAAGATGACATTATTAAGTACGATGGAGAAGTAGTCATAAATGCTCTTAAATAAAATTCTATATTATTATCCTCATTAACTAAAAGATATGAACCTTGAGTTAAACTTGGCAATGTTTTATGAGCACTTATTACAGTATAATCAGCAAACTTAACTATAGATTTTGGTAGTTTTTTTGAAAATCCATAATGCGCTCCATGAGCTCCATCTATTATTATTTTAAATCCTTTTTTCTTTAAATCAACAAGTATTTTAGATATATCATAACTTATTCCAAAATAATTTGGATAAGTTAATATTATTCCCTTTGGATTATCACATTCTTCTATTGCCTTATAAATTTTTTCTTCATTTGGTGGCAAAAACAGTCCTTTATCTTCATATATTACAGGTTCAATATATTTTACTTTTAATTTTCTTAATATAAGTCCATTATAAATTGACTTATGACAATTTCTTTCAACTAAGACTTCATCCCCTTCATTAAAAGCATCAAAAATACAAGCTAAATTTCCTCCACTACTTCCATTAACAGTAAAATAAGCTTTTTTAACACCATAAGTCTTTGCAAGTAATTCTTGTGCTTCTTTTATAACCCCCTCTGGACAATGAAGGTTATCTAAGGGATCAACCTCTGTTATATCTAAAAAACCCATATTAGATACAAATTCTTTTCCAATATCATCTCTTAAAAATCCAATACCACTTTTGTTTCCTGGCATTGAAAGAATAAGATTATTCTCCTTTTTATATTTTAATACTTCTTCTAATAACGGTACATTTTTACTCATATCTTCCTCTTCTTTTAAAGTTATTTAATATTTATAATCTTATATTAATAAATATTAAATATAAATACTATAAAATTTCAATATATATCGGTATACTTAATATTCTTGCTTCTTTTCAAAACATTGACTGCTCTAACTTTAATTATTATACTTATTATTAATATTGTAAAATACAGGAGAATACTATGAGTAAATTAATAAAAATACAAAAACCTAAATTTGTAGATGATTTATATGAAATAGAAGACATTTATGATGAATTTATATATGAAGATACTATAAAAAATAAAACTATAGAAAATATTACTATTAGTGATAAAAATGATACTTCAGTAACTATTGATTCTTGTATATTTAAAAATGTAACTTTTAAAAGTTGCACCTTCCCTAGAATTGATTTAATTGATACAAAATTTGAAAACTGTGATTTATCCAATGTAAGTTTTAGTGGTGGAAGTATTCATAGAGTGGAATTTATAAACTGCAAACTTGTTGGTTCAAAATTTGATGATTGTATTATTAAAGATGTATTATTTGAAAATACCTTAGCTAAATACTGTAATTTCTCATTTTCAAAATTTAAAGGTGCTAATATAATAGAAACTAATTTATGTGATGCTATTTTTCAAGAAGCACAACTAAATAAAGTTTGCTTTAATAATTCTGACCTTTCAAACTGTTACTTTAATAAAACCTCATTAACAAAGCTAGATTTAACAACCTGTGATATATCTAATATAGACGTAGAAATTAAAGATCTATACGGTACTGAAGTAACAGCAATGCAAGCTTTAGACTTAACTCGCTTAATGGGACTTGTAATAAAATAAAATCATCTAATATTAACTACTTAGAAACAGTATTAATAAATCCTTCGACTTATTAATACTGTTTTTTCTATGATTTATCTCTACCATTAAAAATTAGTTATAACTTGTATTGACATATTTTCAAAAACCTTATTAGCTGTATTAATAATAAAATCTACTGGCATTTTATTTAAATTTTCAGTTTCATCAATATATAGTAATCCATCTCCAAACATAGTATCATAAGTAGCTAATTTCATAGCTAATCTTACACTTTGTTCATCAGCAAATAATCTTTTCAATCTGAAACTCTTTATTAAAGCTTCAATATCTTTCTTTTGTAATTTTTCCCTAAAACAATCAACATTTTGTACTAACTCTTTCACAATTTCTATTGATTTATCTACATTTTCATGAGCGGTACTATAAGTAATTTTATAAACCTTTATATGTTCTTCATTAGCTACCCTTGTTAATACATCATACACTAATCCATATTTTGTTCTTAATGTGTCAAATAAAACAGAATTTACACCTTCTCCAAAATATTGATTAAAAACTTTTAATGCTTTTATCTCCCATTGATTCAGTTTATTAATAGGGAAAATAACCTGAACCTTAGCAGTATTTATCTCTGCTTTCTTATCTATAAAAACCCCATTTTTAGGGTTTATAATTATTTCATCCTTTTCAGGAAGTCTTTCACTTCTCCAGTCTATAAAGTACTCCTCTACCAAATCCCTTACTTCTTCAAATTCTAATTGCGAGATAATAGTTATAGTTGCATTATTAGCACAATAATAATCATTAAAGAAATCTATTGCATCATCTATTGTTATATTATTTAATGATTTCTCTGTGCCTATAATAGGATACTTAATTCTTCTACCTTCAATACAATTTAAATAAAGCTTATCTTCAGTATATTGCTCCAGCTCTTCATCCCATTCTTTAAGTTCCTGCTTTATAACCTCCATCTCTTCCTTAAAGCCTTCCTCAGTAAATACTGGTGCTAAAAGAATATCTGAAAATAGCTCCAATCCTTTTTGTAAGTCTTCACTTAGTAATGTTCCATAAAAGACTACATAAGGGTAATTTGTCATAGCATTTTGAAATCCAAATATATTGCTTAGCTCTTCATTTATTTTCTTTTCACTTCTTGTTTCTGTTCCCTTATATACCATATGCTCAGTAACATGAGCAACTCCAAGATTTTCTCCATCACGTGCTGCCCCTGCATCCAAAGAAATAGCTATTGAGCTTAATTCACTATTACTTTTTTTATATATTAACTTTAATCCATTATCTAAAATATAATCTTTCATTTATTTCACCTCAATTAATATTTTATCAATTTTGTGTTTCTTCAATTTAATAATTATTTTACTACATCCTCATTGATACCTATATATAGTATATTTATACTTTAAATTTTATAAACCCCTGCCTTTCCATAATAGCAAAAAACTCCAAGTTTACATATACTTGAAGTTTTTTTATAAAATATTTATTCTGCTTTAAGTGCTATAGCACATTCAATTCTCTTCTTTTGCATTTTACATCCTATTTCATAAGGAATGTTCATATCACCATTAAATGCAAAGTTATTTGATTGACATCCACCTGAACAGTAGAATCTAGCCCAACATTCTCTACATTTTGGTTTATTATAAATATGAGCCTTCTTAAACTTCTTACCAAGTTCTGAATCATATGTATCATCATAGATACTTCCAAGCTTAAATTCTTCTTTACCAACAAATTGGTGACATGGGTAAACTTCACCTTGTGGAGTTATTGCAACATATTCAAATCCCGCACCACATCCTGAAATTCTCTTATAAACACATGGTCCACCATTTAAATCAATATTAAAGTGATAGAAGTTGAATTCATCCCCTTCTTTCTTTCTTCTAGCCATTTCATTATATAGTTTATCATAGTTTTCGAATATTTCTGGTAAATGTTCTTCTTTAAGTTCTAAGAAATGTCCTTTTTCTAAAACTACTGGCTCAATTGAAATTTCTCTAAATCCTTCATTTACCATAGCTTTAACATCTTCATAGAAATCAGTATTGGCTCCTGTAAATGTTCCTCTTACATAGTAATGTTTAGATTTATCTCTTTTTTCAATCATTCTCTTGATATTTGGAAGTATATCATCATAAGAACCACTGCCATCAACTTTGATTCTTACATTATCATTAACTTCTTTTCTGCCATCTAAAGAAAGGATTATATTACCCATTTCTTTATCCATGAAATCCATCATTTCTTCAGTTAAAAGAGTTGCATTAGTAGTCATTGTAAATCTGATGTTCTTTTTCCAAGCTTTTTCGTTTTCTCTGGCATACGCTATTATTTCTTTAACCTTGTCCATGATCATTGTTGGTTCTCCACCAAATAAATCAATTTCAATATTTCTTCTAGGACCACTTCTCTTAACAACATAATCGATTGCTTTCTTCGCTGTTTCAACAGACATTACACCTTTATGTCCATTGTATTCACCTTCATCAGCAAAACAATATTTACATCTTAAGTTACATCCATGAATTATATTTAGACATACTGCTTTTATATAATCTCTATCATCCATTGATGAATGTGCTATATCTTCATATTGATCCTTTGAATATAATATATCTTCGTCTATAAGCTCAAGTAATTCTTCATAAGCTTCAGATATAGTTTCTACACCATATTTATCTCCGAATTCTTTTATAAGCTCTTCTTTTTCTCTTAATTTGTTGTCATCTACTAAATCATAAACTAATTCATCTACTATATGAACAGCTCCTGTATTTACATCTAGTACAAAGAAATTGTCACCTTGCTTAAATTTATGTATTAAAGCCATAGCAAGTCCTCCTAATTATTATATTTTTATCTTAAAACACTTACCGGTTATAATTTAAATTTTTATATTAACTCATAGTTAAATTTATTTATATAAATAAATTTAATTTTAATTCTTTTCTGTTATAAAACATATTTTTAAGTAAAATTTACCTTAATAAGAATAATATTACTTTTCTCTTAAAACAACATTAAGCAGTAACTAAAAATAGTTACTGCTTATGTTTTTCTTAGTTTTCACATTCTAAGTTAGCAACTGTGCAAGAAGTTTTGCAAGCTGATTGGCATGAGTTTGCACATTCCTTACATCCTGGTTTGCATAAGCTATTTTTGATGTTAGTTTTGTTTATTGTTTTTATGTGTTTCATGTCAAATCCTCCATTTTATAAATATAACATTGGTAATTATAGCATAGTTTGTCATGGTAATAAAGTATTTCTTTCCATACCCTCTATACTTTTACCTAATCACCTTATATTTATATTATTACTGCACTGTTTTATTCCTACCATTGTGATAAATAACTACTTTTATTTTTTATACTATGTGAATTTTAATATAGATAAAAAATTACAAAGCACTCTTAAACATAAATATTAAATTAAAAATGGTAAATTAAATGAACTGACTTAGCAATCATATTCATCATTTACCATTTTCAACTTCTAATTTATAGTTAATCATCTTTGTAATATACTTAAATTCTTTATGTATTCATTTTATTAAATATTTTTTATTATAAAACTTATTTTTATAACGATGTTTCTTTTCTTATTTCTTCTATCATATCATCTTCTGAAAAAGTCTTATCTTCATAAGGACTATAAATATCTTCTAGATGGACTGTATAATAAACATTCTTACTTTTCTTTTCTTTTGGTTTGACTTTTTCTTTATCTTCTTTCATGCTTTCTAGCTTTTTGTTAATATTACTTTTAACTAATACTCCTGCTGCTACTGATGCAACCACTGCTGATAATGCTCCAAAAAGCAGCTTTTTATTGTTCTTACCACTCATAATATCACCTCACTATTTATAAAAATTATATCTACATTATTACTTCAAGTCAATTTACAAATTTGTTAATTTTATTATTTATTAAACTTTTCTCGTTCTATTTCGATATTACTTTTATTATTATTAAACTTATTTGTATTATTAGCTTTAACTATATTTTCTACATTTACAATAGGCGTATCATTTGAAATTGCTTCACAAAAAATATCTTCTTCTATTGACTTATCTTTAAATTTATTCATAATTATCCTCCTTACATTTATATCCTTTATTATAAATACAACCTTGTTTCTATTCTTCTATCATATTCAGACCAATTTCCTTCATCAGTTTTTTCTTTTATTTGAGAAATCTTATTCATTGTAGCATCTATTGAATCTGCAGAATTTAGAATAAAAGCCTCTTCCATTCTCATTTCTCTTGGTGAACCATATTCAAGCTTACCATGATGTTGAACTATACACCCCTTCATTCTAGTCATAAAATCTTCAGAGTAAAAACCCTTATTACTTAAAAAAGCTTCTTCCAACATTTGTGTTCCAATAACAATATGCCCTTCCATTTCTCCTCTTAATGTATATTTAAAAGGTCCATCATAATATAATTCATATATTTTACCAATATCATGAAGCTTAGCTGCTAATATTGCTATTTCTTTATATCTACAATTATATTTTTCACAAAGCATTATCGTTAAGTACATTACCCCTAATGTATGCTCTGCAAGACCTCCTATATAATTATGATGCATAGATACCCCACCAATACCTTTTTTAAATTTTTCTAAAAATTCTTCATTTTTAAAAAAATAATCATTTAACGCTTTTGCTTCTCTAGATATTATGTATTCATCAGTATAAAGTTCTAATTCCTCCATAATATCCTCTATTGGTCTTTTTACTGTTGGTAAATAGTCTATAGCATTGTATTCATTTAATATACAGTATTTTTTAACCTCTAAATTAACATCTTTTTTACCTTCTATTTCTAAAACTACACCTTGCTCTATATCACTTTTTTTAGTTGGTATTGTAGCTTTTATTTCTCCACTTTTATCTGCTAAAATACATACTATCTTACTAGTATCCTTAAACATCACTCTCATCACCATAAATGATGTTTTAATTTCACTTCCATTTTTTACATCAGCTAAATATATATCTTTCTTACTCATCACTAAATCCTCCAAAGAAACTAAATAACTTTATATCTATATTCTAGTCTATCCTAAAGAATATCAAAATATTTTTTACACTTTATTATGATTTTAAAATAAAGAAAAATGACTTATAACTAAGAATATAGTAAATAAATATTAAAATACCCTTGCTATAAGCCATTACTTTAATTTTTTAATTATTATTCTCCAATTCCACTATTTTCTACACTTTCTTTAAATCCATGTAACAATTTATTGATTGGTTTTTTTAGGAATATTGAGATTAATATAAATATTGCTCCATATACCAATAATACTATTACATCTTGCATTAAAACATTTTGAACTACGCCTCCAATTGCCTCTCTTGCAAAAGAAATAGCATAAGTAAATGGTAAAAATGGATGTATAATTTGAAAAAATTTAGGTGTTAGTTGAATAGGAAATGTTCCTCCTGAACCTCCAATTTGTATTACTAATAATACAATTCCTAGAACTTTTCCTACATTTCCTAGTACAGATACAAGAGAATACAGTATAAATGTAAATATAATGCTTGTAAATACACTTCCTATAACAAATAATACTGGATTTACACAATATATTTTTAATAAATATAAATCTCCAACTGCTACTATTATTGCTTGTATTATTGCTATTGTTAGAAATAATAATAACTTTCCAAAATATTGTTGTGTTGATGAGTATTCCCCATGCACTTCTGTAGTTAGCATAGATGCTAATAATAATAGTCCTACCCATAATGATAATACTGTATAGAATGGTGTCATTCCTGTTCCGTAATTACCCATTGGGAATAGTTTATTTTCAATTATATTAACAGGTTCTGCCAAAAAGTCACTTCTCTTTTTAACATCACTCTTTAACAAATCTATTATTTCTTTTAAATCATTGCTATCTTTTATACCACTAATTTTGCTTACTAAGTCATTTATCATATCTTCAGCTTCTGGAAGCTTTTCCTTTACAAACTCAATTCCTTCTATTCCTTTATCTGCTCCTTGATATACTGTGTTTAGTATATCAGTTACTTGTGGAAGTTTTGTTTCTGCTTGCTCTAATACATTGGCTGCATTATCTGCTACTGTATATGCATCATCAAATATTGTGCTAATTTTTCCAGCTATATTCGCATCAAAATTATTATATAAATCACTTGTTATATTACTAATATCATCAGCAATAGTTATTACATTATTTAATAAAGATAAATCTGGCGCTTGCCCATTTGCTATATTAGTTTTAACTGTATTTAAAGCACTAATAGCTGAATTAACATTATCATTAACTCCTTGCAAAGTGGATATAATATCATCAAATTTACCTGGACTAAACTTATTCATAGTTTCTAAAATACCAGTTAATGAACTTGCACTATTACTTATACTATTAAGCTTTTCAATTAAACTATCTATCATTTCCGGCGAATTTTCCACACCTGAGTTTATTGCATTTATTACTGCATCTGTATACTTTGATACCTCTGTTGATATTTGATTTACTATATTAATATCATTTTTAATTATTGGTGCTATATTACTTAAACTATTTTTAGAAGTGCTTAAAAAATCTTTTACTTCCCCACTTAAAGTTTGTGCATTGTTAATAGTTTGTTCTATAAGTGGAATATCATTTTGAATTCCTGATACTAATGTCTTAAGTTGCTCTGCCCCTTCTCCAGCCAAATTAACTATATCATTAATATTCCCAAAATGTCCTTGTATATCTAATAAAGAATTATATATTGTATCAATTTTAGGAATTTGATTTTCAAGCTCTACACCTATTTTGTTACCCATTCCAAATACTGCATCGCTTACGCTTGAAACTACTGCTTCACTTATCTTTTGTTGAACTGAACTTGCTCCCTTATCCGTTAATTTAGGTGCAATAGCATTTATTTTTTCGTTAACTGTATAAATTATATCTCCTTTTGTTACATTTTCTCCAACAATAGACGTTAAGTTTTTAGAAAAGTTTTCAGGAATAGTTATCATTGCATAATACTTTCCTTCTTCAACCATTTTATTAGCTTCTTCTTCACTAACAAACTGCCATCCTAATTGTGTATTACTTTTCAATTCATCTACTACATCATTTCCTAAATTTAATTCTTTTCCGTTAAGTGTAGCTCCAACATCTTTATTTACAACACCAATCTTTATTCCACTAGTTGCAGATTCTGCATATGGATCCCAAGATGCCTTAATATTAAACCAAGCATACAATGATGGTAGTATACATAATGCTAACACCACTATTAAGGCTCCATAATTTAAAAAAATATTTTTCAAATCTTTTTTGTAAATCTCAAATACTTTTTTCATATTTTTCTCCTTTGTTATTTATTTTTTTAGATATTTAAAATTAAATATAAATTTATTGATATTATTATGTTTTCATAAATTACAATTTTTATCACAATTTATAATTTTTAATTATTTAAAATAATAAAAAATGGCTGTATCAAAAGTTAATATGAATATTTCTAAAAATTATCATATAGTTATTTTGATACAACCAATTTAAATTTTAATACTATCTTTAAATAAATTATTTTATTAACTAAAAGGCCTATAACTACTACTATTTAAGTATTCTTCATAAACTACATTTCCATCTGCATCATATCCATAAAGATATGTTTCTGCATAAAGACTACCACTTGGATAAGCCTTTGGCTCATATGTTATTCCATTAGTAGCATTTGTATTAGACCAAAACTCTACTGTTAATGATCCCTCACTAGTATAAGCCTTTATTACTATAGGATATTCATATGGATTTTCAAATACTAAGTCTGGCTCATAATCTCCAATTGTTGCATCCAATCCTATTGGTGCATATCCTACTGTCATCATATGATTTGTTCTTTCTAACGGAACAATTCCAGATCTAAGCTCTGCATTATAAAGTGTAGTTGCTATTTGACATACTCCTCCACCATATCCTGGCACTACTTGTCCATCAACATAAGTATTAGCTAAAACAAATCCATACTCTGCTGTTGTAGGTCCTATAGCATCAACAGTTGAGAAAATATCCCCTGGCATAAGTAATGTATTGTCAATATCAAGTGCTCCTAAAGCTATATTAGTCCCACTTGGACCTGCTGAAAAATAAGTAGTATAACTTCCAATAATTCCATTTACGCTTTGAAGTGCTTCTGCTGTTATATTAGGGTCAACATCTTTTATTTCACCTGACAATGTAACTACATCATTTCCACCAATATCTTCAACTACTGATTTTATTTCATTAGTTAATTTTTCTGAATCTAATTCACTTCCAATTTGTCCATCTGTAATGTTTATTTCTCCCCCGTTAATATTAATAGATGCATCACTTGGCTCTACATAAACTTCTGTAGCTATTTTTTGAATAAATTCATTTATTGCTTCTTCATTGTAAGTAAGTTTTACTTCATAATTTTTTTCTTCAGGATCTCTTATAAGCTTTAATTTTTCAAAAAACTTATTGTCTTTTCCATAATTTAAAACTTCATTTTCAATAGCTTCAAAATCTATATCTAAATCTAAGGCTCTTCTTGCTATTTCAAACTTTCTATCACCAATAGTTACTTCTATTTCCTTTTCTTCTACAGTACTTAATATTTCTTCTAGAGTTTTATGGAGCTGATCTTTATTCATTCCACTTATATCTTTATCTAAAATATAAGACATTGGATATACTTTATCATTATAACTTTTAACTAAGTTATTTATTTTTACTCCATAATATATACCACTTATCAATAAGATAGCTATAACTAAAGATATGCTGCCTATTATTATTTTCTTTTTCCCATTATTTTTTTCCTTAGTGGTATTGGTATTAGAAAATTCCTCTTCATTAACATATTTAATGTCATTTTTTTCATTTTCTTCTTTACCATTAACCTCTTCATTGTTCTGTATTATTTCTTTTTCATCTGTAGTGTTACTTATTTCATTTCCTATAGATTCTTCCTTAATACCTCCAGCCTTTTCGATATCTTCTTTTCCCATTTTTTGCTCCACCCCTACTTTAAAACTTATTACTTCATAGATATATTCAAAAATATTAAATTTATGAACCAACTTTTCCATATTCAAAATTGTGTACTAATAATAACGCTTCTACATTATATTATATATATAGTTACCATTTTTTACAATTATTTTTATAAAATTCCCCTTATTTCTTTATTTAGGATTATATTTTTTGTATAAAATTATTTTCTATACTAAATTAAAATTTAGTGTATACTATAAAAGTACTTTAAAAATAAAAAATGAGGAGAGAATAATGAATACAACTTTTAATGAACTTAATTTAAACTCAAATATAATTGAAGGTTTAAAATTACAAAATATAACTACACCTACAGAAATACAAACTTTAACAATCCCAAAGGCTTTAGAAAATATGGATATAATTGCCGAATCTCATACTGGAAGTGGTAAAACTTTAGCTTACATATGTCCTATTTTTGAAAAAATAAATACTGATAAAAAAGAAATGCAAGCTATTATTTTAGCACCAACACATGAATTAGTAATGCAAATAGATGCTCAAATTAAACTTCTTGCAAAAAATTCAAATATAAATATATCTTCTCTTACTATCATGGGAGAATCTAATATTGAAAAACAAATAAAAAAAATTAAGGAAGTTAAACCACATATAATAGTTGGTTCTGCTGGTAGAGTTCTTGATTTAATTAAGAAGAAAAAAATTACTGCACATACTATTAAAACAATCGTTATGGATGAAGCTGATAGCCTTTTAGCTAAAAATAAAGCTACAATAATTAAAGATATAATTAAAGCTACAATGAGAGATAGACAACTTATGTTCTTTTCTGCTAGTATAAATGCTACAACATTAGATATAGCTAAATCATTAGTAAAAGAAGTTGAAATAGTTAAGTCAGAAGAAAAATCTGTTCTTAATCCTAATATTTCTCATATGTTTATAACTTGTGACTTTAGAGATAGATTTGAAACTTTAAGAAAACTTTTAGCTGCGGAAACTCCTACTAGAGCAATTGTTTTTGTAAATAACAGTACAGAACTTCAAAACATTAATGAAAAATTAGATTATCATAAAGTAAAATCTACTGCTATTTATGGAAATGCATCTAAAGAACAAAGACAAAGATCAATTGAAGCATTTAGAAATGGTAAATTTAATGTTTTAGTATCTTCTGATGTATCAGCTAGGGGATTAGATATTCCTGAAATTACACATATAATTAGTATGGATTTCCCTGCAAATCCTGATGAATATTTACATAGAGCTGGAAGAACTGCTCGTGGAACACTTTCTGGTTCTTCAATTTGTATTGCTACAAAAAAAGATTTAAATGCAATAAAAACTTATCAAAAAGCGTTCAAGATAAAATTCAAAGAAATGAATCTTTATGGCGGTAATTTAATTCCTGTAAAACCTATCGAAAAAAAAACATCATATAAATAGATATTAAAGTCAATTATAAAATTTAAAGAAAGTAATACTAACTTTCAGAAAATTTAATAATTGACTTTTTTATTTATATCCCTCCTTATATTTATAATTCATATAAGTCTATTCATACTTTGGTATATAAGATAAAAAAAAGCTAAAACTAAAGTTATTATTATATTTTAAGGAGGAAAAGATGAAACTAACAAATGATTTTAAGCACAACTTAAATACTATAAAAAAAGAGCTTAATGTTGGTAAAAGCTTTGATGTGTTAGAAAGAATTATAGATGTGCATAATACCAAATTTTATTGTTATTATCTAGATGGATTTGTAAAAGATACTAATATGGAATATGTCCGCAGAGATATGTACAATGTAAAAGCAGATGAGTTTAAATTAATAACCTCTGCTAATGAATTGATTGAAAAGGCACTTAGCTCAATAGAAGCTAGTACTGATAATGATATTGATAATTTAGTAAAAGCCGTTCTTTCAGGTCAATCTATATTACTTTGTGAAAAGTTTCCTGAAGCCTTAGTATTAGACTATAGAACTTACCCCTCAAGAGGTATTGATGAACCTGATAAAGAAAAAGTTCTTCGTGGTTCACACGATGGCTTTGTAGAAACTATCGTATTTAATACAGCTCTAATACGTAGACGAATACGCGATTCAGACTTAATTTTTGAAATGCATACTATAGGATCAATATCCAAAACAGATATTGCTATTGGCTATTTAAATAGTACTGTTGATAAAAAAACATTAAATAAAATTAGAGAATTAATAGATAATACTGATATTAAATCCCTAACATTAGGAGATGAAAGCTTTATTGAAATTTTAACTCCTAAAAATAGATTAAATCCTTTTCCTAGAGCTAGGCATACAGAAAGACCTGATGTAGTTGCTGCTGAAATAGTTGAAGGAAAAGTCGCAATTTTAATAGATAATACACCTTCTGTTTTAATATTTCCTGCAAGCATATTTGATTTTATTCAATCTATTGATGATTATTACTTACCAGTTTTAACAGGTAATTATTTAAAAATTTTAAGATTCTTAGTTCTTTTTGTTAATATGTTTTTAACTCCAGTTTATGTTTTATTAACTGATAATCCTCAATGGCTAGTTGGAAAACTAAACTTTTTACTTCCTAAGGATCCATATGTACTGCCAATATTTTTACAATTCATATTAGCTGAATTTGCTATAGATGGACTTAAATTAGCTTCACTTAATACACCTAATTCACTAGGTACATCACTTTCAATTATAGGTGGTTTAATATTAGGTGATTATACTGTACAAACTGGTTGGTTTACACCTCAAACTATACTTTATATGTCAATAGTTGCATTATCTAGTTTTGTCCAACCAAGTATAGAATTAGGATTTGCTTTAAAATTTTTGCGTATTATACTACTTTTATTAACAGGTTTACTAGGTAAATGGGGATTTGTTATAGGAATAATTATAAATATTATAATCGTATTAACAACTAAAACAATTACTGGTGAAAAATACTTATATCCACTTATTCCGTTTAATTGGAATGATTGGTCTTATGTCAATATTTTGGACACAAAAAGTCAAACTTTTTTATGCTGCACTTCTAGCTAATAATTCACATTGAT
>NZ_JAJKGM010000034.1:0-37669 GCF_021412605.1 Clostridium celatum | reverse complement strand
ATGGACACATCCTTTCTTAACTAAATATTATTTTACTTAGTTCGATTTAATGTGTCCACTACTTTATACTAACACCACTTCAATAGTACTTAAATTAGTATAATTTAACGAATAAGAAAATATCTCATATGAAGAGAAGATTAATAAAAAAAATAGGCTTTGTTTTAAAATAATGTGGAAATAAGTATAACATAAAGGGATGTCAAATAGACATCCCTTTGAATCACAATAGTTTAAGATTATTCTTCAATTAAAGATTAACCTTTCATGCTCATAAAAATAAAAGCACCCAAAACATAAAAACCTAATAATATTCCTAATAAACTAAATATAAAAACCCATATTTTATTTCGCTTTTTTAAGGTCATATTACACTCATCCCCTTTAATAAATAATGAACCATATAATATAATTGTTCGTTAATCATTATATTTATTGTACACTAAAAACAGTAAAATCAAAACAAATTTTACCTTTTATACATATATTGGTATTCTAATCTTAAAATCCTTTATTAAAGATATAGAATGTGTTGAATTAGCATGAATAAAGAATTTCTTAGGCTTATTTCTTTCCATACTTAGATATTTTGTCATGATTGCAAAAAGGGCAACACTTCCCTTATTAAACCTACTTTCAGCGATTTCTTCATTTACAGAGTTAGTAATCCCATTTGACATCAATACATCTTTAAAAATTCAAATACCTTACCTTGCTCATATGTATTCAATTGTGAAACTTGTTGAATAACATTATTAACTTTTGGCATAAAAAATCTCCTAAATAGTAGCTATATAATATATTATAACTATATTTATAGAGGTTAATCAAATTTCAACAGTTTATTAAAACAAAGCCAAAAAATAATAAAAATATAATACATTTAAGTTTCATAAAAATCCTCCCCCCTTTTTTATGTTATTTCTTAATATATTATATTTCGACACATATCAAAATAATTTCGACAATATTTAACTATTAAATATTAACCTATTATTGGATATTTTTCAACTACTTTGTAAAAATAAAAAAATTTGATTATAAATATCCGAAATATGTAAATTTTAAAATGTTTATATTATCAATATTATAATCAATTAGTATTTAATTTTCGATTTCTTCAATAAAAGTAATATTAATAAAAACTAAATTTGAAAATATATAGAAAAATATATTTGAACTATTGATTAAGGGAATAATTCCCTTTATATAGGGGGATTATGATATAATAAGTGTAATTTAAATAAAATTGTAAGGAGAATTTATATGGAAGAGAAATGGCTAACTTGGGCTAAACAAATACAAGCAATAGCTCAAGCAGGATTAGAATATTCAAAAGATAAATATGATAAAGAAAGATTTCAAGCATTAAGGGATTTATCTTGTGAGATAATGAGTGAATATACAGAAGTAAGTTATGATAAAGTAAAAAATTTATTTTGTAATGAAAGCGGATATCAAACTCCAAAGGTAGATGTAAGAGCAGCTGTTTTTAAAGATGATAAAATTCTTTTAGTAAGAGAAAGTATAGATGGTAAATGGGCATTACCAGGAGGATGGGCAGAATACAATTTATCTGTTAAGGAAAATGCAGCTAAAGAATGTATGGAAGAAGCAGGTGCAAAGGTAACACCTATTAAGCTTATATCAGTATTAAATAGAAGTTGGCATGTTAATGACAACTATCCATATGGAGTGTATAAGATTTTTGTTTTATGTGAGCTACAAGATATAGAATTTAAAGAAAACATAGAAACATTAGAATGTGGATTTTTTGAATTAGATAAATTGCCACCATTGTCAACAGAGAGAAATACAGAAAAGCAAGTAGAAATGTGTTTTAGGGCTAATATTGAAAGAAATAATGAAACTATTTTTGATTAATGAAAATAAATCAAAGGAATATAAAAACGTGCCATAGTAATACTACGGCACGTTTTAATTTTGTATGTTAGATAAATTTAAGGCTTATGCAACCTTTTTATAAAGTTAAACGTCTATTATATGAATCGGTTCTAAGAAATAAAATTTTATATAAGTAGCTAAATATTTATTTAAAAAAGATGTAACCTTTTTAAACGCTTAGACGTCTATTATGTGAGTTGATTTTGGGGAGGAATAAATAAAAATGGTCAATGAACTATTGTTTAAAAGAGCTGTGAACGGCGATAAAGAAAGTTTTATAAAGCTTATAGAGCCAATTAAGGCAAATTTATATAAAGTAGCTTTTGTATATTTGAAAAATGAAGATGATGCTTTAGATTGTATTCATGAAGCAATAATAAAAGCTATAAAATCAATTAATACTTTAAAGGAGCCACAATATTTTAATACGTGGATAACTAGGATAACAATTAATGTTTGTAAGGATTATATAAGAAAAAATAACAGAGTTGTTTTAGTAGATATAAAACATTATGAAAATGACTTATTTACTGAAGATAATCAAAGTGATGTTAAAGAAGATATTAATAATGCTTTAAATAAATTATCAGAAAGTGAGAGGGAATTAATAGTAATGAGATATTTAGAAGATAAATCATTAAAGGATATAGCTTTTAAAACTAATAAACCATTAGGAACAGTGAAAAGTAAGATAAACAGAACTTTAAAGAAGTTAAGAGTATACATGGGGGAGGCGTAAAATATGAAAAAGACAAACATAAATAACGTAAATAGAGATAATGGAAATTTAGGCGATTTAAATAAAAGCAATATAAATCTAGAAGATATAAACATAGATGATATAAGTGTTTCTTCAAAGTTAGATGATATTATTAAAAATGCTGTAAATGAAGGGTATGAAGAGGTAGATAATAAAAATTATAAAAGTGAGAGGTATAGGAATATGATGAATAGTAATAATAGAAAATTTAAAAAAGGTATAGTTGCAGCAGCTATAGCAGTAGCTGTAGGGGTTACAGCCTTTGGAGTAGCTTTCGGTGATGAGGCACTTGCAACAGTTAAAATGGCAATGTTTGATATTGGAAAATATCTGGGAATAAATAAGAATTTAGAAGATTATAAAACAGTAGTTAATAGTGCAGTAAGTAAAAATGGAATAACAGTTCAATTAAATGAAGTTATATTAAATAAAGATGAAGTTATTTTATCAACAACAGTAAAATCAGATAAGGAATTAGGAGAGAATGGAAATATATCTTTATTTGGTAGAGTATACGTTAATGGAAAGAAAGCATCTAGTTCAGCAAGTGGAACAAGTAAAGTAATTGATGAATATACACAAGAAGAGGTAATGTCTTATAATTTAGATAAAGAGTTATTACAAGGAGATTTATATGTAGAAGTAAAATATGATGAAGCATATGTTTATATAAATGGTGAAAAAGATGAAGTTAAAGGTCCTTGGAATTTTGAATTTGAATCTAATGGAGATGCTTTAATGATAAATACAAATACCATAGAACTTAATAATTCATTTGAATTAGAAAATGGACAAAAGATAACCTTAAATGAATATGTAAGTAATGATATGGGGCAAAAGATTTATTATTCAGTAGAAAATAAAGATAAAAACAATGTATATGATGTAGTATTAAGAGGATATGATGATTTAGGAAATGAAGTAGAGTTTTATAGTTCATATGAAGAACTTACTAATGGTTTAATGAAAAATCAAACAGAAATTTTAGAAGAAGCAACAACATTGATATTAACACCATATGCTGTAGCATACCCAAAAGAAAGTGGTAAGATGAGCAATGATTATAAGCAAGTAGGGCAAGAGTTCACTATAAGAATAAAATAAATTGTCTTATGGAAAATAAAAAAATTTATTTAATCAATTAAGAAAATAGAAATTTTATTACTAAATCAAAGGATATAAATACAGAGAAATAGAATTTGCACAACTAATTTATAAATTATTATATTTATGTTATAAAAAGGCAATTAATACAATATAATATCATATAAAATAGGAGGTTTTTTATATGATTAAAGTCAATTTTAAAGAGTTTAATGAACTTAATGTGACAGATGAAAATGGGAAAGGGATTATTAGTTTTAAGAAATCAAAAGCATTACCTACAAGAGAACGTTATTTAGTTATTAATGCTAATGATGAAAGGATAGGAAGTATAGAAAAAATTAGATATAACTTTGGATTGGTTAACTTACCTGAAATAGATATCAAAATTAATAATGATAAAATTAAAATTAAAAAAGATATGCAAGAATTAAAAGAATTTTATGAGATTACAGGTAGTGAATTTTCAATTGATGGAAAATGGCGAGAGCAATTTAATATTTCTAAAAATAAAAAGGTATTAGCTACAGTTAATGTACAAAATGAAGAAATGGGACCGACCTATTTAGTCGATGTTATTGACAAATCAAACGAAGAACAAGTTATATGCATTTTATTTGCTTTAAGTTGGATTATGTAAAAATAAAGCTATACCTTTTAAAGTATAATCCGTAAAGTAGGCGGAATTTGGTAAAAAAAGTATAGCTTTTATTTTATTAAGTTTATCTTCTAGGATTTTCAAATGAAGGTGGTGTTGGATTTGGAGCTTCATGAGAAGGTCCTGGATTTGATAAATTAAAGTATAATTTAGAATCTTCAGTAACTCCAAAATCTTTATTAGAACCTGTATTTTGAACTTTATTCAAAGCTTCTCTAAATAAGGCATTATGAGCTTCTTCTCTATTAAGTAAGAAATCTATGGTTGCTCGTACTTCTTTATCTTCTATTTGTCTATAAAGATATTCATATACAACCTTAGCTCTTTGTTCAGATGCTATATTAGATAATAAATCTGCAACTAAATCTCCAGTAACAGTTACATAATCAGCAGTCCAAGGTGCACCTGAAGAATTTATAAGTACTGGTGATAATCCACATTGTACATGTGTTTGAATTTCACCGTTACATACTTCAGTATTATTAACATCATGACCATTTAATAGGTTTATTGTTTGTGCCACCATTTCCATATGACTAAGCTCTTCAGCCCCAATATCTAAAAATAAATCCTTTATTACAGGATCCTTTATTCTAAAGCTTTGAGAGATATATTGCATAGCTGCTTTAAGCTCTCCATTTCCACCACCTAGTTGTTCTTGCATTAGAACCGCATATTGAGGATTTGGTCTTTCTACCTTAACTTCATGTAATAGTTGTTTTTTATGTTCAAACATATAAAGTCCTCCTAACTAAATATACTATCAAAGTTATTATTGGTATATTTAAGTTAGAATATTCAACATGTATATATTACCCGGGGTCAATCCAATATATGGATTGACCCCGCGGGTAGTATTATTCATTATCTATAAAATCTAGGAAAATTTTAATTTTAGAATCAGTATTATTTTTATTCCATGAGATAGTTGAATTAACATATTCATTTTCAAGAGGAATAAAAACTAAATCATTTGATCTATAATTGTCTTGAAATTTAGGTAAAATAGTTATGCCAAGTTTAGATTTTACCATTAAAAGTGATGTTTCTATTGAATCTACAGTATGTTTAATGTTTGGTGAAAATCCAAATGATACAAAGGCTGAAATTATAGAATCAAAGGCAAAAGGTGAAATAGTACGATCAATAAATATAAAATCCTCATTGGATAATTCATTTCTGTTAATTGAATTTTTATAAGAAAATTTATGTCCAGCATAAACAACTACGCATAGTGGACAACTAGAAACTACTTTACTTTTAATAAACGGATAACTATCTATAGCAAAATCATAACCAAAAACAAAATCAATTAAGTTGTTTTGTAATTTTTTATAAAGCTCGTCTATATTTCCTCTAATTATATTTAAACTAATTTTAGGATACTTATCTTTAAAATTAGAAATTAATTTAGGTAAAAGTATATTTTCATATCCTTCTAAAAAACCAATAGTAATAGTTCCAATATACCCAAAAGAGGCTAAAGATGCTTTGTTTACAGCATTATTTAAGGTTTCTATTAAAGATTTTGACTCAATAAAAAAGACATCGCCTGAAGGGGTTAACTTTACAGAATGTTTATTTCTAATAAATAGTTTAAATCCTAAGTTATCTTCAAGGTTTTTAATTTGCTGACTTATGGCAGTTTGAGATAAGTAATTTTCTTTGGCCGCTTTAGTAAAATTAAGATGTTCTGCTACTGAAATGAAGTATTGTATTTGCTTAATATTCATATAAATTTGTCCCCCTATTAAATTTCTAAAAATATAAGCTAATTAAAGATAGTTATTTTTGGAGTTGTAATAAGTTTTTCTTATAAGTTAATTGCAAATTGTTGTTGGAAAAAATTTCATAAATTTATTATAATTCAATTAGTAAATGTTTACAATAACAAATTAAGTAAACTATTTTACAAGAAAATAAATATGTTTTTAATCATAGTAATGTCAGAGGAAAAAATAATCAATCTATCTAGTTAAGAAAATAGGGGGGGAAATTAATGAAAAGAGATTTTATTAAAGCCTTAGCAATAATGGTTACAGCAACTACGGCTATTAGTACATTTGTAACACCAATAACAAGTAATGCAGATACTGGTTTTACAGAAACAGAGGTACTATACAATGGAGAAGATACAGGAATAAGAATAGTAACTAATAAAGATGGAGCAGAACTTGGATACTCAAAGGATTCAGGGGTAAATATTTTAGTTGAAGATGGAAAAGCCTTTAAAGATTTAGATAAAGATGGGGAATTAGATATTTATGAAGACTGGAGATTAACAGTTGATGAAAGAGCTAAAGATTTAGCTAGTAAGATGAGTGTTGAAGAAATAGCTGGACTTATGCTATATAGTGCCCATCAAGCTATTCCATCACCAGCAAGTGGATGGGGAAGTGGGACTTATGATGGAAATCCATATGAAGAGGGAGTTACTGATCCAGCTCAATTAACGGATCAACAAAAAAGTTTTATAGAAAATGATAACCTGAGACATGTCCTTATTACAACAATTAAGAGTCCAGAAGTAGCGGCTAGATGGAATAATAATGGTCAAGCTTTTGCAGAAAGCTTAGGTTTAGGAATTCCACTTAATAATAGCTCTGACCCTCGTCATAGTACAGACTCAAGTGCAGAGTATAATGCAGGTTCAGGTGGAACTATTTCAATGTGGCCTTCATCTATTGGTATGGCAGCAACTTTTGAACCAAGATTAGTAGAAGAATTTGGTCAAGTTGCATCTAAGGAATATCGTGCATTAGGTATTGCAACAGCTTTATCACCTCAAATAGATTTAGCTACTGATCCTCGTTGGAGTCGTGTATCTGGTACTTTTGGTGAAAGCTCATTATTATCAACAGATATGGCTCGCGCATATGTTGATGGATTCCAAACAACTGAAGGAACAGATGGATGGGGAAATAAAAGTGTAAATGCAATGGTTAAACACTGGCCAGGTGGAGGAACTGGAGAAGCGGGAAGAGATGCTCACTATGGTTTTGGTAAATATGCAGTTTATCCAGGAAACAATTTTGCAGAGCATATGCTACCATTTACTGAAGGGGCATTTAAGTTAAATGGAGGAACAGGTTCAGCATCTGCAGTTATGCCATATTACACAATATCATATAATCAAGATCCAACAGGTGGCAATGTAGGTAATTCTTATAGCAAATATATTATCACAGATTTATTAAGAGAAAAGTATGGATATGATGGAGTAGTTTGTACAGACTGGGGTATAACTAAAGATGATTTAGGATTAGATGTATTTGGAAATACTCCATGGGGAGTTGAACATTTAACTACTGCTGAAAGATTCTATTTATTACTCCAAACAGGAATAGACCAATTTGGAGGCGTTAATACTTCAGAAGGAATTTTAGCTGGTTATGAATTAGGAGTACAAGACAAAGGTGAAGAATTTATGAGAACTCGTATGGAGCAATCAGCTGTACGTCTTTTAAGAAATGTATTCCAAACAGGTCTTTTTGAGAATCCATATTTAGATGTAGAAGAGTCAGTTGAAACTGTAGGTAATGCAGAATTTATGGAAGCAGGTTATGAGGCTCAATTAAAATCAGTAGTAATGCTTAAAAATAAGGAAAATGTATTACCATTAAAGAGTAATGGTAGTGAAAAGGTAACAGTATATATTCCACAAAAATATATACCAGAAACTACAGATAGATTTGGTAATGTAACTCCTGCATCATGGGAAGATGCAGTTAATATGAATATTGCCAATAAGTATTTTAATACTACAACTAACCCAAGTGAAGCTGATGTAGCTCTTGTATTTATTGATGATCCAGATCCAGGGCTAGGATATAGTGCAACAGATAAAGAAAATGGAGGAAACGGATTCTTACCATTAACATTACAATATAAAGAATATAAAGCAGAATATGCTAGAGAGACAAGTATTGCTGGTGATACAAGGCCTACAGATGTATTAAATAGAAGCTATAAAGATAAAGTAGTTACAGCAAATAATACAAAATCATTAGATATAATTCTTAATACTAAAGAAGCTATGGGAGATAAGCCTGTTATAACTTGTATTAATATGACTAACCCAATGGTATTTAGTGAATTTGAATCAGAAGTTGATGGAATAGTATTAGGATTTGGTATACAAGATCAAGCATTCTTAGATATTTTATCAGGTGATGTTGAACCATCAGGATTACTACCATTACAAATGCCAGCTAGTATGAAAGTTGTTGAAGAACAATCAGAAGACTTAGCATTTGATATGGAATGTCATGTTGATTCAGAAGGAAACGTATATGATTTTGCTTTTGGTTTAAATTGGAATGGAGTAATTAACGATGCTCGTGTTGAAAAATATGCCAATAAAACTGAAACTGATGAGGATAAAGCTAATAAAGAAGCAGCAGAAAAGGTAGCTAACTTAATAGCAGCTATACCAGAGTACGTAACTATTAATGATGAAGTGGCGATAGTAGCAGCAAGAACAGCTTATGACGCATTGACTGATGCTCAAAAAGCTCTTGTAAATAACTATGACTTCTTAGTTAAAGCTGAGAAGGATTTAGTGGCACTTAAAGAAGCAGCAGCTGAAGAAAATGCTAATAAAGAAGCAGCTCAAAAGGTAATTGATATGATAAAAGAATTACCTACAAAGGTTACTAAAAATGATGAAGCTAAAATTAAAGCAGCAAGAGCAGCTTATGATGCTTTAACAGACAAACAAAAAGAATTAGTAACTAACTATGATGATTTAGTTAGTGCTGAAAAGAAATTAGCTGACATCAAAAATCCAACAAATAGTGGAACTACTGGAGGTTCAAGTAATAGTAATAAAGGTAATTCAGGTAAATTACCATATACAGGTGCAGCTGTAGGTAGTGGAGTAATAGCTTTACTAGGAGCAATAACAGCAGTCGCAGGTGCATTTATCAGTAAAAAGAAAAAGAAATAGCACCCCAGGGGTAAATAAAAAGCATGGTATTTTAATGAATACCATGCTTTTTATTGCTACTGGGGAATTTAATTTATAATAGACCTTATAATTAATCCTGTCCCTGCAAAAATTGATCCAAATATAAGTAAAACTTTTAGTAAGGGCATCGGTAAAAGTCCCATTTTAAGTGAGAAAAATATAGAAATAGTAATTAGCAACAGTCCAAAGGCTATGAGTATAAAACCTAAAACAGCTCTTTTTTTATTAGTAAATAAGATAAATACTCCTATAAGTAAAGAGAGAGAAGTGATTGCAAAGTTTACTCCACCGCCTAAAGAATTCATAAATCTCATAGGGGTATATACTATTGTATTACTTATTATATTTATAATGCCGAAGATGATAAGAATTACACCTATGATTAGTGATATTAATTTTTTTTGTGAAAGATACCGTAACCTATTTGTAGATAATAACTTTGACTTATTGGTAATAAATAATATTGGTTTATTTTGAGTAAAATTTGATACTCTATATTCTGATAATATTTTATTTTTATTTGTATATGTTTTATAATTTCTTTTCTTTGAAGGTGGTATATTAATACATTTTAAAGATGATGGAATAATAGAATTATGAGATTTATAATGTTTCAATCCAGGAATATATCTAGCTGGATAGTGTTTAAACTTCAAGATAACCACTCCCTCAACTTATCACTATTAATATATGAAATAGAGGGATATATGGTGCAATAATAAAAAAATTTCACAGTAAAATTATTTGATGCTAATGGAGTTAATAAATTTGAAAATGATCCAATGGTTATTATTAATGGTCAACCTTTATTATTTAAAGGAACTAACCGTCATGATACTGATCCTGTTTATGGAAAATACGTTCCAAAGGATGTATATGAAAAAGATATAGAAACAATGAAGAGTTACAATATAAATGCAATTCGTACTTCTCACTATGCAAATGATGAATATTTATATTATTTAGCAGATAAGTATGGAATGTATGTAATGGGTGAAACAAATGCAGAGTGTCATGCGCTTATGTGGGATCAAGACCCTGTGGCACAGTATTTAAAACCTCTTACAATGGATAGAACTAATACTTCTTTCCAAACATTAAAAAATCAAACTTCTGTTGTAATGTGGTCTACTGGTAATGAAATGGCCTATACAACTAATGGAGCAGATAATTTATATACTGATATGATTGCTTACTTTAGAGATAGAGATACAACAAGACCAGTTCATAGTAAAGACAAAGGAAGAAATGGTGGAACAGATACAGATAGTAACATGTATCCAACTGTTGGGACAGTTCAAGATAAGGCAGGAGAAGGCAAGATGCCATATGTTCTTTGTGAATATTCTCATGCTATGGGTAATGCTGTAGGTAACTTAAAGGAATATTGGGATGCTATAAGAAGTGGAAGTAATATGCTTGGTGCATTTGTTTGGGACTGGGTTGACCAATCTAGAGCTATATCTTTAGATAATCTTCCAAAGAATTATAGTATAACAGATAAGAGTAGTTTTTCTTCAACAGGAACAGTTTATTTTTTGCTACAATAAAATTAGTTACGAATAAAGTATAGATACTAATTTTAATATTTTTTTATATAAGAAGTAATTTATATAACATTACAGGAATTGATATGATTTTACTAAGGATCAAATCTGAAGGCTTATCATATATATTCCTTCCGATTATATCTTCACTTTTTCTAATTAACTTAAACTTCAAAAGGGAAAAGGATAGAAGTTAATGTCTGTGCTGTATTAAGAAGACTAATATATGTATAAAGGGTAAAATTTATTTTGGCTTTACTGTTTTTAGTATACAATAAATATAATGATTGATGAACAATTGTATTATAATGTGAATAGGAGGCAAAATTTATGGTACAAATTAACACAGAAAATATAGTTACATTAGAGATTGCTAAAAAAGATGAATTATCTAAATTTAAAAGAGATTTACAAGAATCATTTGCTGTAGCAGTGATTGAAACATTTGGTTCTGTATTAGATGGTCCAATCCCTTCTGATGAAGATATAGATGCGTCTTTTAATACTCCTGGAGCAGTTATTTATCATATACTATCAAATGGTAAAAGGGTAGGAGGGGCAGTTGTTGTTATTGATGAAACAACACAATATAACTCTTTACATCTTTTATTTGTATCTAAAGGTGAACATAGTCATGGTGTAGGATATAAAGCTTGGAAAGCTATTGAAGAAAAGCACCCTGAAACTAAAATTTGGGAAACTCATACACCATATTTTGAAAAGCGTAATATACATTTTTATGTGAACAAATGTGGTTTTAAAATTGTAGAATATTTCAATAAAAATCATCCAGACCCACACATGACAGAAGGTGAAGATTTAGCAGGAGAAGAAGATTTTTTCAGATTTGAAAAGGTTATGAAAGGATAAACTTTAATAAAATATAAAGTATTAGAGAATTAGATTAATATATTAGGGTTAAAAAGGAGAGTGATAGTGTGAATATATGGGGAATAATATGTTTAATATTAGCAGTAATTTTTTCTATACTAGCAGCTGTTTTCGCTTTGTTAAAAGAAAAAGGTGCTTTATTAATTAGTGGATTTAATACTCTTTCTAAAGAGGAAAGAGAAAAGTATGATAAAAAGAAAATTAGTGTAGATATGAGAAACTCTCTTTTTATTTGGGCAATAATTTTATTTTTAGGAGCAATTTTATCATATTATATAAGCAAATATTGTGCAATTATAGCAAGTATTATTTGGATAGTTATCTTCTTTAAAGATGTTCATATTGATTCAGAAAAAGCATTTAGAAAGTATAAAAAACTATAATAATTTTTATATTACTAGTCACTTAACTTTAAATAATAAGGAACTAAAGAGTTAATGTTGTATAAAATAATATACAACTCTTGAATAAGAGGGAATTAGGTTGAATATAGGCAATTTATGGAGGAATTTAACTTTAGTAGAATTATACTTAGATATTGATAAAGCTTTACAGAAGTAATATAATAAAAATTGAAAATAAGTAATTATTTGGAATATGATGCGATAGGATACATATTTTTTATTAAGAAAATAATTAATAGTAAATAAAGCCTAAAAATAGAGTAGATTTACAAAGGAACATTGCAAATTTAGGGGTAGAAAATGATGAACTAATTATTTTTAGATGTATATTGGCTTGTATGTGTCTGGTATTTAATGCCGAATATTTATGTGATTAGGGGGGAGAAGTAAATGATTAGAAGAAATAAGGCAATAACAGCAGCAATATTAGCTACAGTTGTAACATCACTTGTAGGACAAGCCTTTCCTGTTTATGCAGAAACTAATTTAGAAGAAAGAGTTGCATCAACAGCTTATACTAAAGAAATAAATCCTTGGATTGGTGGAAAAACTGAAGAATTAATTCAAGCTGAAACAAAGCTTGGAGTAGATGATAAAAAATTTACTCATAAAGAATACACTGGTACTACTTATACTGATTTAAATGGAAATACAGTTAATGGTGCTAGTGTTTTTGGTATTAATAGAGAAGAGGTAACAACATCTACAATCGGGTATCAAGATGTTGAATCTGCAAGACTTGGGGCTTTAAATTATGAAAAGGAAAGATCTAATTATTATCAACTTTTAAGTGGAGAAGGTAGTGATTGGGATTTAACTGTAGTTCAAAATGCAGAAGAAGCTCAAAAGTTCTTAGATGGTGGGTTCATGAATGAAGACTACACTATGAATGCTGAAGATGGATGGAAGAATGTACAACTTCCTGCAAGTTGGACAAGCTATGGATTTGACTTCTCAATTTATACAAATACTGAAATGCCTTGGCAAAGTCAGTATGATTCAGGTGTGTCAGTTCCACAAGCACCAGTGAATTATAATCCAGTTGGATTGTATAGAAAAACATTCACTGTAAATGATGCAATGTATGAACAAGATGGTAGAATTTATATAGCTTTTGAAGGTGTTGAATCTGCGTATTATGTATACGTTAACGGTAAGGAAGTAGGATATAGTGAAGATTCATATAGACCTCATAGATTTGATATTACAGATTATTTAAATGGAGAAGGTGAAGAAAATACTTTAGCTGTAAAGGTTCATAAATTCTGTGATGGTACTTGGATGGAAGACCAAGACATGTTCTATGATGGTGGAATCTTTAGAGATGTTTATATAGAATCAGCTCCAAATGTTAATATTTTTGACTATTCTGTAGTTACAGATTTAGATGAAAACTTTGTAAATGCTGATTTAAACTTATCTTTAAGAATAAAGAACTTAGCTGAAGCAAAAGCAGCAGGATATACAGTAGATGTAAATTTATTTGATGCTAATGGAAATGATAAATTTGCAAGTGATCCAATGACTATTAATGTTTCAGATATAGATGCGGAAGGTGAAGTTACTGTAGATGCTAGCAAGTTTGTTGAAGCACCAGAACTTTGGTCTGCTGAAAAACCTAATCTTTATACTTTAGTAATGACTATAAAAGATGCTAATGGAAATGCACTAGAAAGTATTTCTCAACAATTAGGATTTAGAGAAATTTCATATACAAGATCTGAAATTGATTCAAATAATAATAATATAACTTCAGAATATGAAGCAATAACTATAAATGGACAACCTTTATTATTAAAGGGAACAAATAGACATGATACTGACCCTGTTTATGGTAAGTATGTTCCAAGAGAAGTTTATGAACAAGATATAGAAACAATGAAGAGTTATAACTTAAATGCAATTCGTACCTCTCACTATGCTAATGATGAATATTTATATTATTTAGCAGATAAGTATGGAATGTATGTAATGGGGGAAACAAATGCAGAGTGTCATGCACTTATGGGTAACCAAAATGCAGTAGCTCAATATTTAAAACCTCTTACAATGGATAGAACTAATACTTCTTTCCAAACATTAAAGAATCAAACTTCTGTTGTAATGTGGTCTATTGGTAATGAAATGGCTTATACAACAAATGGAGCAGATAATTTATATACTGATATGATTGCTTATTTCAGAGATAGAGATACAACAAGACCAGTTCATAGTGAAGGTCAAGGAAGAAATGGTGGTACAGATATGGATAGTAATATGTATCCAACTGTTAGCACAGTTCAAGGCAAAGCTGGAGAAGGCAAGATGCCATATGTTCTTTGTGAATATTCTCATGCTATGGGTAATGCTGTAGGTAACTTAAAAGAATACTGGGATGCTATAAGAAGTGGAAGCAATATGCTTGGAGCATTTGTTTGGGACTGGGTTGATCAATCTAGAGCTAAATCTTTAGATGATCTTCCAAAGAGCTATAGTATAACAGATAAGAGTAACCTTAAAGCAACAGGTACAGTTTATGGAAAGAATGATGTTAAGGATGCAGAAGAAGGATCTTTAACAGGAAAATCTTATGATGGTTATACAATAATGTCTAAAGATAACAATACAACTTATAATGAAGCTTTAGCATCAAAGGAATTTACTTTTGAAGTTATTGTAAAACCAAGCTCTACTGCGCAAAATAGTGTAATGATAGCAAAGGGAGATTATCAAGTTGCATTAAAGACTCAAAGTTCAGGTTCAGGTATAGAGTTCTTTATCTATAACGGTAGTAGCTGGAATGCTTGTACAGCAAATTTCCCATCAGATTGGGTTGGAAATTGGCATCAAGTAGCAGGAACTTATGATGGGCAAAATTTAAAAATATATTGTGATGGAGAGTTATTAGCTACAAAGGCTTATACTGGAGCAGTTGCATCTAGAGATGAAGCTTTAGGAATTGGTTATGATGTAACTCATGGAAGAAGCTTTGATGGAGATATGGCATTAGGTCGTATTTATACTAAGGCATTAACTGCTGATGAATTAAATGCACAAAATAGTGCTACTCCAGCAATAACAGCAGATTCAGAAGATGTATTAGCATGGGTTGATTATTCAGTAGGAATTCAAGAATTAGAAAGTCAATATTGGGATTACTATTCAACTTCTGATGAGCATCAAACTTTATATAATGAATATATGGATGGTAAATTCTTTGGATATGGTGGAGATTACGGAGATAAACCAAATTCAGGTTCTTTTTGTGTAAATGGATTAGTATCTCCAGATAGAGATGTTCAACCAGAACTTTATGAAGTTAAATATCAATATCAAAATTTCTGGTTTACAGCAGAGGAAAGTGAAATTCTTAATGGATACGTAAATATCTATAATGAAAGTAGCTTTACAAATCTAAATGAATATGATGTTACTTGGGAATTGGTAGAAGATGATAAGGTTGTCGATAGTGGTGTTATAACTGAAAGTGTTGAGCCTAGAGAAACTAAATCAGTAAAAATTCCTTATACTATGCCAACAGAAGCTAAGGCTGGTGCTGAATATTACTTAAATATTTCAGTTAAATTAAAGGAAGATACTTTATATGCTAAAGCTGGTCATGAAGTATCTTATGAGCAATTTGAAGTTCCAGCACAAGTTGCCATGGTTAAACCAGAAATAAATACTGAAATTACAGTTAATGATTCAGCTGAAGATGTAATCACAGTAGCAGGAGAAAATTTCTCATTTGAAATAGATAAATCTACTGGATTAATGGGTCAATATGTATTTAATAATGAGGTTTTAGTAGAAGAAGGACCAAAACCACATTTCTATAGAGCATGGTTAAATAACGATAGTGGTTATGATACTAACTGGAGAAATGCAACTAATAATATAGAAGTTACAGGAATAGAAACTTCTACATTAGAAGATGGTAGAACAGTAATTACTGCAAACCTTACTTTAAAGAGTGCTAACAATGCTAAAGAAACTATAGTTTACACTATCAATGGTAATGGTGAAGTTACAGTTAATATGAGTATTGATGCAGTAGGAACTGGTATGGGAAGATACCCTAAAGTAGGTTCTACAATGGTATTACCAGAAGGATATGAAAATGTAACATGGTATGGTAATGGACCAGTTGAATCTTATCAAGATAGAAATACATTTGCAACTGTTGATGTATATGAAGAATCTGTAAGTAATTTCTTCTATCCATTCTTACAAACTCAAGATACAGGTAACTTGACTGGAGTTAAGTGGATTTCTGTTGAAAATGAAAATAGTAATAATGCATTATTAGTTTCAGGTACTAATGAATTAGAAGCTAGTGCGCTTCACTTTACTGCTGAAGAACTTAATGATGCAAATCATCCATATGAATTAGATGGACCAAGAGCAGAAACTATTTTATCTATAGATTACAAGTCTCAAGGTAATGGTAATGCAAGCTGTGGACCACAAGTTTTAGAAGCTTATAAATTATATAATGATAAAGTTTATAGCTATGAATACACTATGGTTCCATATACAAAAAATCAAGATAAGATGGAATTAAGCAAAGCTTGGAGAAATATTGAAAGCTTTGATAAGGATGAATTTGATAAGCAAACAGCTCAAGCTGTAATTGATGCTATAGATAATTTATTTGTTTATTCTTACTCTCAATATGACGAAGTTATGGATTTAAAATCAACTTATGATAAGTTAAGTGATGTTCAAAAAGCATTAGTAACTAATTATAATAAGCTTACTGAAGCTATAGATAACATCAATGCCATGGAAGGACAAGACCCAGCTTATATAAGAGATTTAAGTGTGAATGAAATAAATCCAATATTAACTGCTTCATCTAAATTATATAAAGATGAAACAACAGGAGTTAAGCTTACTGGTAGATTGCAACTTAATAACAATAAGGGAACTGATGGCGAGGATGTATTTAATAGTGTATTTGCAGGAAAGAATGAATTTACTGTAGAGGCTTGGGTAAATCCAACTAGAACAGATATGACATATGATATGATTATGGGTAAAGGTGACAGTAACTTTGGATTAAGAAGTAGGGGAGGTTCTAATGGAAATATATCTTTAGACTTCTTTATTAAAGCTACTGATGGTAATTGGTATACAATTGAAAAATCAATAAATGTTGGAGATGATTGGGTTGGAAATTGGCAACAAATCACTGCAACTTATACAGGAAGTCAATTAAAGCTTTATTTAAATGGTGAATTATTAGCTACTTCTAACGATTCAAGTACTGGTGGATTAGCTACTAATAATCAATCATTATGGCTTGGATATTGTCCTGAAACTGGTAGAACTAGTTCTTATGAAATAGGTGCTGCAAGAGTTTATTCTAGAGCGTTAACAGATGCAGAAGTAATGGCTCAAAAGAATGGATTTACAGGAGATGGTGAATATTCAGTACAACCAACAGATACTTCTGTAGCTATGTGGTTAGACATGGAAAACCTTGTTACTCCAATGTCTACAGTTGATAAAGCTGAATTAATTAATATTTATGAAGCTGTTAAGGGGTATACAAGTGAAGGTTATACATCAGAAAGCTTTGCTAAATTTACAGAAGCATTAAATAATGCTAAAGCTGTAATTGATAATGTAGATGCAACTACTGAAGAGGTAGATAGTGCTGTAAAGGCTCTTAATGAAGCTATAGATGGGCTTGAAACTACAGTTAGTAAGGAAGGGTTAGAAGCTGTTATTAATACTGCTAAAGACAAGCTTAATAATTCATCTAACTTAACTGGTACTTCAATTGCATCATTACAAGCAGCTATTGCTGAAGGTGAAGCAGTCTTAAATAATAATACTGCAACTGAAGCTGAAGTTGAAGAAGCAATAGCAAAATTATTAAATGTCTTAAATAACCTTGATACTATTATTAATAAGGGTTCATTACAAGTATTAATAAATAGTGCAGAAACTAATTATAGTGCAGCTATTTATACTCCAGCATCTTATGAAGTGTTAACTAATGCTATAAATGAAGCTAAGAAAGTTGTAGCTTTAGAAAATCCAGCAGAAGATGTTGTAATTGCAAGCTATAATAGCTTATTAGATGCTATAGGTAATTTAGTAGTAAGAGCAAATACTGTAGCTTTAAGTGATGCTATAGATAGAGCTAAAGTAATTTTAGACAATATAGATAACTATGATTCTGCAACAGTAGCAGGTCTTGGAGATATAGTTGCAAATGCTGAAAAAGTATTAAATAATGCAAATGCAACTCAAGGTGAAGTAAATGAAGAAACTACTAAGGTTAATATAGCAATTGCACAAGCTCAATTAAAACCAAGTAAAGCTGGATTAATTGAAAGAATTGAGTATGTTAAATCTTTAGATTTAAGTTTATATACTAATGTAACAGTGAATAGATTACAAAAGGTATTAAAGGTAGCTGAAGAAGTTGTTGCTGATACTAATGCAACTAGTAAGATCATTGAAAATGCAACAAAAGAGCTTAACAATGCAATAACTGGATTAAAGCTTAAGATTGATAAGGCTGCATTGAAGGAAGTTATAGATTATGCTAATTATCAAGTATCTATGGGAGCTTTAGAAGATGTAGTTCCAGTTGTTAAGAAAGAATTTAATGAGGCATTAGAACAAGCAAATATTGTTTATGATAATGTAAATGCTACAGGTTCTGATATTGACTTAGCTTATAAGAAACTTCTTAATGCTATATGGATGTTAGAATTTAAGGCTGGAAATAAAGAAGAACTTCAAAAGCTTGTTGATATAGCAGAAGTTTTAGATCAAAAGGAATATAGTGAAGAATCTTGGGCTAATTTAGTTATTGCAGTTTCAGACGCTAAGAATGTAATAGCTAATGAAAATGCACTTCAAGATGAAGTTGATGAAGCTGTTGAAGCATTAAAAGAAGCTATAGCAAACTTAGAAAAGATTGCTGTTAATAAGGATGCTTTAAATAGTCTTATAAATTCAGTTAAAGATAAGAAGGAAGAAGATTATATAGTTTCAACTTGGAATGTATTTGCTGAAGCATTAAAAAATGCAAATAAAGTAGTGGCTAATGATAAAGCAACTCAAGAAGAAGTAGACGAAGCATATAATAGCTTATTAAGAGCTTACCTAAAATTAAGACTTACTCCTGATAAATCTAAATTAGAAGATTTAGTAGGAAGAGCTGAAGGTATTGATTTAGCACTTTATACTGAAGAATCAGCAAGTATATTAAGAACTGCCTTAGCTGATGCAAGTGCAGTATTAAAGAGCAATGATGCATCTAAGGAAGATGTAGAAAAATCAATGAAAGCTTTAGAAACAGCCTTAAATAGTTTATCAGAAAAGAATGAAAGCAATAATGGTTCTGGAAGTAGTGGAGCAGGAACTAATAATGGTTCAGGAAATACTACTGCAGGAACTGGAAATAATAGTGGTTCAAGCAATCAAACTGCTTCAAATAATGTAGCTAGTAGCTCAAGTAGTTCAAGTACAAGTAAAACAGGAAGCCTACCAAAAACAGGTGGAGCTAATGGATTAATGACTGCACTACTTGGAATAACTACAGCTATAGGTGGAATACTATCCCTAAAGAAGAGAAAGTAGCAATTAGTTAAGACTACGAAAAATAAATTATTAAGTTTTCGAGAAGTATTGCAATTTCACCTTGAATTTATATTATTTTCTATGGTTTATTGCAAATATTCTCTACAATTTAACAAATCATATTAAATATGATTTATTAAAAATAATAAGATGTTGAAAAGTGATGACGTTTCTTATAGTTATGTCATCACTTTTTATTTTAAACATTATGAGAAAATGCTTAAATTGTGAGAATGGATTTTTTATTAGCTATTAGATATTAAATAAATCCAAAGTGTAAAATATTTTAATTGGGGAAAATATATGAAAAATATTTTCTGAAAACTATTGCAATAAAAATATTTTCATGATATTATAACGGTGAAAATAATTTTAATAACTTTTTTAAATAGGGTTTTAAAAAAAGGGGAGGTAGAAATAATGTTTAAACAATTACAAAAAATCGGTAAGTCATTTATGTTACCAATAGCTATTTTACCAGCTGCAGGTCTTCTGCTTGGTATAGGTGGAGCGTTATCAAATCCTAATACAATCAATGCATATCCATTTTTAAATATTGCATGGTTACAAGGAATATTCTCAGTAATGTCTTCAGCTGGTGATATTGTATTTGCAAATTTAGCATTAATTATATGCGTAGGTTTAGCTGTTGGACTAGCTAAAAAAGATAAAGGTACTGCAGGTTTAGCAGCTTTAGTTGCATTCTTAGTTATGAATGCTTCAATAAAAGGTATGATAGGTGCATTTAACCCAACAGTTGAATCAATAGATACAGGTGTTGTTGGAGCAATTGCAATTTCTACTTTAGTTTCTTTCTTACATAATAGATATAACAATATTAAATTACCATCATTCTTAGGATTCTTTGGTGGTTCAAGATTTGTTCCAATTATATCTTCATTAGCAGCTATATTTGTTGGAACAATATTCTTCTTAATTTGGCCAACATTCCAAGGTTGGTTAGTAAAAGCAGGTACTTCTATTGCTAATATGGGAGTAGTAGGTACTTTCTTATATGGAACACTTTTAAGATTAACAGGTGCAGTTGGATTACATCACATGATTTACCCATTATTCTGGTATTCAGAATTAGGCGGTGTTGCTCAAGTTGCAGGTCAAACTGTAGTTGGTGCTCAAAATATATTCTTTGCACAGCTTGCAGATCCTAATCATGTAGGTTTGTTTACAGAAGGAACTAGATTCTTTGCAGGTAGATTTGCAACAATGATGTTTGGTCTACCAGGAGCTTGTTTAGCAATGTATCATTGTGTTCCTAAGAAGAGAAGAGCGTTAGTATCTGGATTATTCATCAGTGTCGCATTAACTTCATTCTTAACAGGAATTACAGAACCAATCGAGTTTATGTTCTTATTCGTAGCGCCTTGGTTATATGTAGTACATGCTGTATTCGATGGATTATCTTTCTTAGTTGCAGATATATTAAATGTATCTATAGGGAATACATTCTCAGGTGGATTAATAGACTTTACTTTATTCGGTGTTCTTCAAGGAAATGAAAAAACTAATTGGATTTATGTGTTAATAATTGGAGTAATTTGGTTTGCTTTATACTACTTTACATTTAGATTCTTAATAACTAAGTTTAATGTTATGACACCAGGACGTGAAGAAGAAGGTGCAGAAGTTAAAGTTATATCTAAGGAATCAATGAATGATGTGGCTGGAGAAATAATAGTTGCACTTGGTGGACAAGAAAATATAGAAGATGTAGATGCTTGTATTACTAGATTAAGAGTAGCAGTTAAAGATATTAATAAAGTTGATAAAGACAAAATCAAAAATTTAGGAGCTACAGCAGTTCTTGAAGTTAAGGGTGGAATCCAAGCTATATTTGGAGCTATGGCAGACCCATTAAAACAAAAGATAAATGAAATATTAGGAAATGAATAATTAAAAGGGGTGTAGTAATGAATAAAGGATTAATTGTATCATGTCAGGCATTAGAAAATGAACCATTACATAGTTCATTTATAATGGGCAAAATGGCATTAGCAGCAAAAGAGGGTGGAGCAGTTGGAATAAGAGCAAACTCTGTTGAAGATATAACTGCCATAAAGGGAGAAGTAGATTTACCTATAATAGGTATAATTAAAAAGGATTATCCAGGTTTAGTTCCATATATTACACCAACAATGAAAGAAGTAGATGAACTTGTAAATGCAAAAGTTGATGTTATAGCATTAGATGCTACAATAAATCAAGATGTTGAGTTTATAAAAGCTGTCATGGAAAAGTATCCAAACCAAAAGTTTATGGCAGATATATCAACAGTTGAAGAAGGCTTAAGAGCTGAAAAATTAGGGTTTGATTACATTGGAACAACACTAGTTGGATATACTGAACAATCAAAGGGGATTAACAACTTTGAAGTTTTAGATGAATTAATTAGACAATGCACAAAGCCAGTAATTGCAGAAGGAAACTTTGATACTCCAGAAAAGGCAAGAAAAGCTATGGAGAATGGAGCATATGCAGTAGTAGTAGGGGGAGCTATAACAAGGCCTCAACTTATAACTAAAAAATTTAATGATGAAGTTTTAAAAGCTATATAGAGATATTATGAAATTACCTCCGGGGTCATTCCAATATATGGATTGACCCCGGAGGCTTTGCTATTGTATAAATTTAATTGTAAAAGGTATTGGTTTAGAGATAAAAGGTATAGTATTATATTGATAGAGTAGATTATTTAAATAGGGGTTTTTTATGGATATTTTGCGTGAAATTCAAAAATTATATAGTACATTTTCCTTAAAGGAAAAGAATATAGCTGATTATATAATGAACAAGTCAGAAGAAATTAAAAATATAAATATTGTTGATTTTGCTAAGCTGGTTGATGCTTCTAGTGCAACTATAACAAGATTCTCAAAGAAGATTGGCTGTGAAAGCTTTGTGGATATGAAAATGAAGTTGAATTCTGTTAAGCATATTGAAAAGATAAGTGATGAAGAGGATGAAGGAATATTTTCATATGTATATAATTATTATAATGAAGTTATTGAGAGAACAAAGTATTTAATAGATAAAGAATCTATTTTAAAGCTTGTTAATGATATAAAAAAAGCTAAAAAAATATACATATATGGAGTGGGTAGTTCTGGTTTTACAGCAAATGAGATGATGCAAAGGCTCCTTAGAATGGGATTCAATGTTCAGGGAATAACTGATTCTCATATGATGATTATAAATAGTTCCATAGTTTCAGCTGATGATTTAGTAATAGGAATTTCTATATCAGGGGAAACTATAGAAGTTATAAAGGCATTAAGTATATGCAATAAAAATAATGCAAAAATATATTCTATTACAAGTATAGAAAATAGCTCTATAACAAAGTATTCTGATAAAAATTTATTAGTCTATAATTCTAGCTTTGTTGATAAGGGTAGCTTTATCAACACACAATTTTCTGTTATGTACCTTGTAGATTTAATATCTATGGTGTTATTAAAAGATACAGAGTTAAGTAGCAAAATGCAAATAACTATAAATGCTATAACATAATATAAATTATAAGACAACAGTTATGAGAAACCTACTTGAACAAAAAGTTCAAGTAGGTTTTTTATTATCTTAATTTATTTTTGATGTCGACACTGTATCATTAATTACAACTCAATATTATTTAAAAAGAGGTAGTATATTATAGTATGCGGAATCATTACTTAAAGCTAAAGAATTAGGGGGAGAACCTATTAAGTTTATTGGAGAAGCTAATGCTGGTTGGTATCGTCCAGATAAAACTTCAGAAGCATTATCATTAAAAGTTTATAGCTTAAGACTAATTGCAAGAGTACGTGAGGTTAATGTTTCTGATATACATACTAATATGCAAGGAATAGAAGTTAGTGGAAAAACATAATATATTCAAAGGGAAAATCTGAATATAATAGTTAAAATGTTGATTTAACTAAATACTTTGATACTAATAATATTGGTGAAAGAAAAATACAAGTATCATATATTCAAGGAAATAAGATTTATGAATCAGACTTTACAATTAATATATCTGAAACACCTGAAAATTTAATTGATAAAGAAAAGTTAGGAAGTTTGATTGAGGTAAATGAATCAAGGGACTTAAAAAATTATACAAGAAATTCAAGTGAGTATTTTTAAAATGCATTATCATATGCAAAGGATGTATTTTTATATTTATTTTATTAGTAATATTATTAACAACTTATGTTTTTGCTAGTTTTGTTTTTATGAAGATTAGAGGTTAATTTTTAGTTAGTGAACAATTTTAAATTAGAACTAAATCGCTAAAAGCGACGGCTGGGTTTAGTGATTAATTAAAAGTTTATATGGAAAAAATAAGAAGTGAAGTTTCTTTCTCAAGGAAGCTTCACTTCTCACATTTTACACACCTTTAAGGAGTGATAAAATGTATCAAAAAATAGACAAAATGGTTAAAGATTTAGAACTACGTGGACGAAGTGCTTCAACTATAAAAAATATGGTATACACTTTGAAGAGTTTTTCTAAATTCTATAACCAGCCACCTGAACTACTAGGTGAACAGCATATTATCAACTATTTAGATTATTGCATAAATGAGAAGAATTTATGCAATAATCTAAATAGTATAAATTCTATGTCGAAATTTTTTATGTTGTGACATTAGAAAGACAATGGAGTGATTTAAGAATTCCTAGAATTAGGTGTCGTAGGAATTTACCAGCCTATTTAACTAAGGAGGAAGTTAAACTTATTATTGATAATGCTACTTATTTAAAACATAAAGCAATATTGTCAACTATATATTCCGCAGGCTTACGAGTAAGCGAAGTAATAAACCTAAGATTATCTGACATAATGAGTAAAGAAATGAAAATTAGGGTTAGAGCTGGAAAAGGAAATAAAGAGAGATATACTCTATTGTCGCAAAAAAACTTAGAATTATTAAGGTTATATTGGAGAGAATTTGGACATAAAAACTATAATTCAGAAGAATATTTATTCACATCTAGATGGAGTGGTGAATCGTTAACTAACAGAGGTATTCAATCAGCTATGTTAGCTGCAACTAAAAGAGCAGGTATAACTAAAAAGGCTACTCCACATACTTTAAGACATTCATTTGCAACACATTTAATGAATGATGGTGTAGAGTTGGTTGTTATCCAAGCGTTGTTAGGACATTCTAATTTAAAGACAACATCTATATATCTTCATGTTAAGGATTATACTGTATTAAATGTAGTTAGCCCATTCGATAAGCTATGAGTTCATTACAAGAGATAATGTCTGTTCATGGAGAAGATTATATTAGAAGCAAAAGATTACCTTCTAATATAATAAGAGCTCTATCTTCTATTCAATATTGCAAAACAGCTTCGCTTGGCGGGCATATTTATTAATACTTTTTAATCAAAAGGAACTATATTCAATATTATTTAGTTGTGTATCCGAGACTTTGCTAGAACTAGCAAAGGATAAAAAATACTTAAATGCAGATATAGGATTTACAACAGTATTACACATATGGGGTCAAAACCTAATGAATCATCCACATATACATTGTATAGTTCCAGGTGGTGGATTAAGTCTAGATAAAAGTAAATGGATAAAATCTAAGCAAAAGTTTTTTATTCCAGTAAAAGTATTATCAAGAAAATTTAGAGTTAAATTTCTATATTATTTAAATAAACTTTATCTAGATAATAAATTAGTATTTCTAGAAAGTGTCAGTGAGTTAAGCGCTAGAAATATCTTTAATGAATTTAAGGATTCATTGTATAAGAAAGAATGGATTGTTTACAGCAAAGCTCCTTTCAAAAGTGCAGCCTATGTAGTTCAATATCTTGGTAGATATACACATAGAGTTGCTATATCAGATAATAGAATAATTAAGGTTGATAATAAAAATGTAGTATTTAAATGGAGAGATTACAAAGATAAAAATAAAGAGAAAATAATGACTTTAAAAGCTGATGAATTTATCAGAAGATTTACTATGCATATCTTACCCGATAAATTTGTTAAGATTAGACACTATGGGATATTAGGAAATAGAAATAAGAAATTAAAGTTTAAGCGATGTCTTGAGATATTTAGGGTAAAACCTAGAGATGACGAAAAACTATCGTCAGCGGAGCTATTCTTTAAATTAATAGGAATTAAAATAGGAATGTGTAAAATTTGTGAGAAGGGAAATTTAATAGAAAAAGGAGTTTTAATGCCTCGAAGCTATTCACCGCCTTAAATAAGACAAAATTGAATATTAGCTTGATAATGGGGAGGGGGAAAGTGTATCCTTAAATAAGGACATATATGTAATGAGATTAGGTTAAAGTATATTTTTAGAACTATAGCTCATTAAATTAGGTTTTTAATTTAATTTTGAAGTTTTTGAATCCCCATACGGGGGCGGATGCTTTTAGCGACTTCGTTCTATACATTGATTGCAATATTGAGGTGCATAAATTAAGTCTAGTTAATATTTAACTTTTAGTTATTAACTTAATTTATGTGCTATTTTTAACTCTCAACATCGCAATCAACCTAACTCATATAGAAAACTAAAGTCCAGCAAAGTTATTGCTGGACTTTGTAAATACTATATATTACTCATATATAGTATTTAAAGATTGAATTTTTATTATATTTTTTAAATTTACTACTGATAAACATGTCCCACATTTAATGTATGATTTTAATGTAAACTTAAATATGTTTTTTAGTTTGAAAAATTTATTTAAGTTTATAGTTGATTCCATCATCAGTTAATTCATAACTAAAGTCCAATTTATCTAGTAGTTCTGTTATAGTTGAAATAAAGATTTCATCAGCTTTGTTTGAAATATCTATTTGTTCATTGTATGTTTTTAGAATGTTACTATTAATTTCAGTATTATTAAAAATTAATTTTCCTATAGTAATAGCTGAATCTTTATATGTATTAGCTAATTTTATTAGCTCTTCAAAGTTATCATTAATATTATTTGGTAGTTCCTCTAAGAATAATTCTAATTTATTAAGCTTGTTTAAGGGTTCACTTAATTTAGATAATGCACTGCCAGAAAAATCATTTTTATTTAGGATAGATAATACAGTATTACCAATATTATGATTAAGAGCTTCTACCTCATATAGATATTCAAGTGCACCATTAACGTTATTTAAGAGTGTTGTTTTGTAATTATATTCTTCTGAATTATTTAGCGAAGAATATGAATCATTATTTGATTGTGCATATGTTAAATCAACTGAAAGATTTTTAAATGCAAAAAATATACCTATGAGAATAGATAGATTAGTTACAATAAGAATAATAAGAAAAATCTTTAAAACTTTCCTCATAAGTTTGTTTGTTTTATTCATAAATATTACCCCCTACCATATATGTAAATGATATCATAAAATTATATTAAATTAAATTAGTTACATAAAATTACATAGAAAAATATATAGGAAGTTAAGAAATAGCATTTAATGATTGCTATTCTATTGATCATAAAGAAAGGAAAGTTCGTGTTTGAACTTCCCTTTTTATGCATAGTAATAATATCAAAAACTTAATAAAAAATAATATTATAATTTATAAATTACTTTTACAACTAATGAGATGATTCAATAAGGTCAGGAAAAATATAAAAAGTTAAATATATTTGTATATGATACAAATATTGAAGCGAATATCTAAAAATATATTTTTCTTTAGAAAAAGGGGCAGATAGATTTGAAAGTAAATAATATATTAATTGTTAGCTTGAATATTAATTTTGTAGCCCCAATTATTAAGTTTCTTATTGTTTACATTAAGTACCTCATTATGAAACTCTGTAAAACCATTTTTCTTATAGAAGTTGCAATTACTCTCAGAATTTGTAATCAGTGTAAGCAGTCCTCCGCCATGTTGAGAGATATATGGAATAACTCCATCTTGCAACATTTTGCTACCTAATCCTTGATTTTTGAATTCATTTGCAACGACTAAGGATGTCAAATACCATGAGTCTTCTGAGATACTATGGCAAGCTGCACTGGATTCATTATACATTTTTAGCCAACCTAGCGTATTTTTTATTCCTCCGGCAAGAAATACATTTAGCCCTCCTGCACAAAGATAATTCCATATAGTTGGTTCAGGTTCATTTGGGGATTTAAGTATTGCGATAGAGACAATTTTATCATCTTTTAAGCTAACTAAAATGGTTTGTTGTTTATAGCATGTTTTAACACAAACTTTTTGAATTTCTTTTAAAAATTTAAAGCGTCTTTTTTTATCTTCCACAAATATTTCATAAAATGAGTATCCATTATATGAATCTGTAATTAAATCTATACATTTAGAAATTTCTTCTTTCTTTATTGTACGGTATATAATCATAATTTCTTCTCCATCAACTTAATTTATATAAGAATGAATTAATAATTATTATTCTTTACAAGTATATTGTGATTTACAGAAATTTATTAATATATAAATTATCATAAAGTTAATTATTATTAAGATAATATTCGATTATATTTTTTACTTTAGGAATTGGTATTGTACTTCCACCTCTGTCTTTAACATCTTCAATCATCATTGCAACGGAGATTTTTGATGTAGTAGTATCAACAGCAACAAACCATCCATTTTCAGTACCATTTTCATCGTCTTGAGATGCTTTAATTTCTGCAGTTCCTGTTTTTGCTGCTAGATTAATTCCAGGAATTTTAGCACTATTAGCAGGCCCATCATCATCATTTACAGTAGCTGAAAAATCTTCTATTAATACTGGAATATTTTCAGGGTTTATAGCTTTTTCTTTCCAAATAGAAGCTTCTTTATCATTATTAATCACTAATCTAGGAGTCATAATATTTCCTTCATTAGCTAATGAACTATAAGCTAATGCAATATTTAAAGGAGTAACCATTAATTCACCTTGACCATATCCAGTATCAGCTAATAATATTTCACCATTTAGTTCTCCACTATTACTTATGCTAGATTGAGCAAGTGGATAATCAAAAGGAATTTCTTCACCAATACCAAATTTCTTTATACCTTCAATTAGTTTTTTACTTCCAATTTTTAAAGCAACTTGTCCAAAATAAATGTTATCTGAAAACTTAGCAGCTTCTCTAAGAGTCATAGGACTATCTAGAGTAACTACTCTTGTAATTTTATAAGTTCCCCAGCTTTCATCCTTTTGCCAAGCAGAACCTTGAATATCAAATTTTTCATCTGCTGTTATAGCACCAGTATTTAATCCAATTGCACCAGTAATAAGCTTCATTGTTGAGCCAGGAGAGTAGATGTTACTAAATCTATTAACTTGATCAGTATAATTAGTATTTTCCCATTCTTCAGCTTTTGTTTTTGTTACATATGTCATAAAAGTATTAGAATCATATGATGGAGCGCTTACCAAAGCTAATACCTCACCAGTTTTAGGATCAACTGCAGTTACTGTACCTTTTTCATTATTTAATTCAGAATAAGCTTTATTTTGTAAGTCAAAATCAATAGCAAGCTTAATGTCATTTCCATCTATAGCATCTTTCTTAGCTATTGTTAAATGTTCACCATTTCTGTCTAAGTAAATTTCACATCCATCATAACCTCGTAAAGTATCTTCATAAACTTGTTCTAAACCAGCTTTTCCAATTAAGCTTAATTCAGTATAGCCTTTGTCCATATTTTCTTCTAACTCTTCAGAAGTTATGTTACCTATATAACCAATCAATCTTCCAAATGCATTACCACCATAATAAACTCTTGAAGATTTTTTATTTACTACTATACCTTCAGTATCTCTATTAAGTAGAGAAGTTAGTTTTTCATCAGTTGAAAGTATATCAACAATTGGAACGAAATATTCAGGATTGGAATTTTCATTTAATTTATTTATAATTGTTTCTTTGTTTATATCTAGGGTGTTTGCTAGTTCTTCGATTTTTGAATCTTTATTTTCTAAATCAAAAATAGCAGGGTATATACCAATTACACTAATTTCACCATCTTCAGCTAAAATCTTATCATTTCTATCTAGGATTTTACCTCTTTTAGCTTCATAATCTTCAATTAATACTTTATCCTCAGAAGTCATATTAGGGAATATTAAGCTTTCATCCCAGTCTATTTTATATTCATCATCTTCCTTATAAATATTTAATTTGTATGTATCAAAGCTTAACTCACCAGCAATAGTATTGCCTTTTAAAGTAAAAGGAACAGTAACAAAGTTTTCATTTTCAATTAATTCTCCATTGATTTCAATGTTTAAATCAGCCATTTCCATAGCAGAATAGATGTTAGAATATCTAGTTGTAAATGTATCTTCATCAATATAGTTTTTAGATTCAGAATTTAACATTTCATACATAGCTGAAAAGTCGTTTTGTAACCAATATTCTTTATAAGTTTCAAAGGTTTCTGCATATTTACTTTGAGATGAGCAACCAATAAAAAATATTCCACTAGTAATAGCTAGTAATAAAATAATGTGTTTAAAAATTCTCATACTTACCTCCAAAATTTGTTATTTTTAAACATATTATAACATTTAACAAGATAATATTAAATAAAGTTGCTTGTAAAAAGAAATAATTATATTACCAATTTAAAAATGTCAAATTGATTAAATAATGTAGCATAGGGTAAGTATATTAAGTGGAGTATTTGCTTATGTTATAATATTTTTATAAGTAAAAAATAATTTTTAATAAATAAGAGGTTAAGTATGGATATTGCACAATTAGAACCTGAAAAAATTAAGGATTTACCTCACATGGAAGTAGGGCATATGTTACTTTTTAAAAGTAAAGAAAGTTCTATAGAAGGACCTGTTTTTTATATAAAAGAAGATATATCAAAGGTAAGTAAAACTTTACCTAAAATAAGTATTCAGCTTAAAGACATAGTTATAAATTGGGGATATTCTAGTCCATTAATGCTTATGGTTAAATTGAATAATGATGATAATTTAATTTATGGACAATGGTTTAATAAGTATAATAATACAGATAGGGAATTATTTAAGGAAATATTATTTCAAGATAAATTAAATTTTTGTATTGTAGATAGATATAATAATTGTAAAATAAGATTTAAATATACTAATATATATAAAAAGGCTATTTGGGGATATTTTAAGATTAATGAAAATGATAGAAAATGGTCACAAAAGATGTATGAGAGTGACATAATTGCTATTACAGAAACACTTGAAAGTAAGGCTCAACTATTTAATTTATAAATATGTATAGTCTAATCATAATTTTATAGAGTTTATAATGAAGAATTTGTATTAAAGATAAAATAAAGAAGGCATGGACAACAAAGCCATGCCTTTTCTTATAAAGTTATTTTAATTTAGGTATAAAATAAATAGGTTATTTTTTATTTTTATGAAGTGTAAATAGGTAACTTGGTTTAGATAATTTATTTTTTCTTTCTTGATATTAATGCACCGGCAGCTGCTACTAATGTACCAAAGATACCTACAGCTGCAGCAGGAGTACCACCTGTGTTAGGTAATTTACCACTGTTTGGTTTAGTTGTTGTGTTTCCAGAGTTGTTATTTCCAGAATTGTTATTTCCAGAATTATTATTTCCAGCGTTGTTTGAATCATCTTCAGTTTCTGAGTTGTCTGGAGTTTCAGGATCAACTGGAACATCTGGAGTTTCATCAACTTTAACTACATTGATAGTGCTATGAGTTCCAGTAGTAGTAAACTGTCTATCTTTTCCATCGATTACTTTAACTTCTGATAATACTGTAGCGTTATCTTTAGCGTCAGATTTAGCTTTTAATGTGATTGTAACATCAGTTAAAGCTTCTGCATTTGCATCAGATAAGTTAATAGTTAATGTTGAACCATCAACTGTATAATCAACTACAGTTAAGTTTTCGTCATTAGATTTAACAGAAACTACTTCAAAATCAGTATCGTTAAAGTTAGTCACTAATGAATATTTGTCAGATTTTAATCCTTCAATTTCAGTTAAAGAAATCTTAACATCAAATTCTTCTCCTGCATTAACTTCAGATTCATTAGTAGAAGTAGCTACCCCTACAGAAGTTAAATTAGTTATACCAAATCCGTAGTCATAAGCATTGTCACCAGCAACTATAGCACCAGTTTCATCAACTTGTGGAATATCAACAGGTAATGTACCTTGAGCTTCATAAGCACCAAATATAACATCCATTGCAGCTGGAATGTTTGGACCGAATGTTTGAGTTGGAGTTAATCCACCATCAGCTTCAGTTGGGTCCATTCCCTTATATCCATAAACGATTACTTCAGCTTTAGAATTTTTATGAACTGCAACATCATAAGGTTTACCAACACTTACAACTACAGAATCTTTATTAAGTTCATTAGCGTAATCAACTATAGAATTTGGACCAGCAGTTATCCAGTGGTTAGCATTTAAATGAGAGAAATTACCCATTTCTGATAAAACTATAACGTAATCAGCAGCTTCTATTTTACCTTTTAATTCATCAGTTAACAAATTACCATTTGAATAACGATGAGTTTCTATATTTACAGAATTAATTTTATTTTCCGCAACAAGTCTAGTAACACCAAATTGCATTCCAGGAAGCTCGTTATTATATGGAGCTATAAGAAGAACGTTTTCACCTTCCTTAGGGTTTAAAGGTAATATATTATTTTCATTTTTAACTACAGTAACAGCTTCAGCAGATATTTCTCTTTCTACAAGTCTATTTTCATCAGAACCAACAATAGTTTTAGCAGTAGCTATTTTTTCTTCAACAGTTCTAGTATCATCATTAACATTCATGATGCCTCTGTCTATTTTTAATTTAACTATTCTTTCAACAGAATCATCAAGTTCAGCCATTGTTAACTCACCAGAATTAACTGCAGCTTTAACACCATCAACTATAGCTTGTAATTTAGGAACATCAGCAGTGCTTCTTAATATTGTAGGCATTAATGCTATGTCAACACCAGCTTTAATAGCCATTTTAACAGCTTCAACTTCACCAAAGTTTTTAGAGATTGCATCCATATTAAGAGCATCTGTTATGATTACTCCATCATAGCCCATATCTTCTCTTAAAACTCCAGTTAATATATCATCAGATAAAGTTGCTGGAAGAGTTATTTCTTGTCCATCATTTTTAGAAGTATAAGTGTCACTTTCAATTTGTGGATATTGAATATGAGCAGTCATTATCATATCAACACCATTATCTATTGCATCTTGGAAAGGTTTTAATTCAACTTCTTTAATTTCTTCATAACTTTTATCAACTAAAGGTAGTCCATAATGAGAATCAGTCGCAGTATCACCATGACCAGGGAAATGCTTAGCGGCTGCTGAAACACCTTGATCTTGAATACCATTAATCATTTGAACACCAAGTTTACCAACTAATTCAGGATTACTTGAAAATGATCTTAAACCTATAACTGGGTTTGCTGGATTGTTATTAACATCTACAGATGGAGCAAAGTTAACATTAATACCTAATGAATTTAACTCTTTTCCTATTACAGAACCAGCTCTATAAGAACTTAATTCATTTTTTGTTGCTCCTAGTGCCATATTTCCAGGTAAGCTTGTACCAGTTCCAAGTCTAGTAACAATACCACCTTCTTGGTCAATTGTTATTAGTAATGGTAAATCATTAGATTCATCATTAGCAATAACTTGTTGTAAATCGTGAGTTAATTGTGCAGTTTGTTCAGTAGTTTTAACATTTTGAGCAAATAAAATTACTCCACCTAAATCGAAATCATCTATAATTTGTGCAACTTCTTCATTCATTGTAGTAAAATCAGAAACTGCATCTTCTCCATTCATTTTCCATTGTCTAAAGTCAGGCATTAACATTTGACCTATTTTTTGCTCAATAGTCATACCTTCTACAATAGCTTTAGCTTGTACATTTGAATCAGCTGCATAAGTAGTTGTTACATTTCCAAAAATTAAAGAACTTGTTACTAAAGTAGCCATTAACATTGCTACAATTTTATTTCTTTTCATAAATTAAATCTCTCCCTTTTATTATGTTATGATTTATATATTTTGGAATTTAGAATTTTCTAACAAACGCTTAATAACGTTTACATTTTTTATTATATAACAAATTTTACATAAGTCAACAAAAAAACTCAAAAAATACAATATAAATTTGAAATTAAATTTCAAAAACGATTTTACCTAAATAAAAATATTGTAATTATTTATAAAATATAGAAAATAACTCATAAAAAGGTTATAATTAAATTGATTTATTATAACTATGGAGAATAAGGAGAGATGTTTATGAAAAGAGGGATGTGTACTTTTTTAATTTTTACTACATTAGTGTCTACAGCTGTAGCTACTAATGCACAAGTAATTAAAGTTTCTAATGATAATGAAAAAGTAGAAAATTTGGAAAGTAAAGCATGGAGTAATATTTATTCTTTTGGATTTTATGCTAAAAATAATCCAGAAGTATTAAATAGTGATATTTTGGGATATATTTCGAAAAATAATGAAATTTTATGTGTTGTACCTAATGACGTGGATATTAGTAAATTAGTGGCTACATTTGGGGCAAGCTCAACAAATGTAACAATAGATGGAGTAGGTCAACAAAGTGATGTTACAGTTAATGATTTTTCTAATCAATTAACTTATACAGTTGGGGGAAATAATACCTACATTGTAAACGTTGTAAAATCTGACTTACCAACTATGGAGATAAATACTGAAAATGGACAAGCAATAACTTCTAAAGAGGATTATGTTAATGCATCTATGAAACTTACAGGGACGGAAGAGATAACTGAAGGCTTATTTGATGGAAGTATTCAAATTAGGGGCAGAGGAAATAGTACATGGGGAATGGCTAAAAAGCCTTATAGAATAAAGCTTGGAAAGAAAAGCAATCTTTTAGGAATGGGTGTTGAAAAGGATTGGGTGCTTCTAGCAAACTATTCTGATAAAACATTAGTAAGAAATAAGTTAGCATTAGATTTAGCTGCTGAAATGGGAATGGAATATACATCAGAATCAAGATATGTTAATGTAATATTAAATGGAGAATATATTGGGAACTACTTGCTTTGTGAACAAGTAGAGGTATCAGAAACTAGAGTAGATATAGATGAGTTAGAAGATACAGACACATCAGAAGATATGATTACAGGTGGATACCTATTTGAAGTTGATTATAGATTTGATGCTGATACATGCTATAAATCATCTTTAGGAGTTCCATTTACATTTAAAAGTCCTAAGTTGCCTAATAAGGAGCAATATAATTATGTAACAAATTATATCGAAGAAACAGAAAAAGCTCTAACTTCAAAGGATTTTCACTATAATGGAAAGCATTATAGTGAATATATAGATGTTGATAGCTTTATAGATTATTATTGGATAAATGAAGTATTTAAGAATTGGGATGCAGCATTCCGTACAAGTGTGAATATGTATAAACCAAGAGATGGTAAACTTACAATGGGACCAATATGGGATTTCGATATTGCTGCTGGAAATGCAGACTTTAAAGATTTCCAACCACAACTTGATAACACATCAGTAACAGATTGGTGGATGAGATATGAAGGATGGTATGGAGTATTATTTAATGACCCTGAATTTGTAGAAAAGGTTAATAATAGATTTTGGGAGCTTATAGATGTTTTTGAAGGTATAGAAGAAAAAATTAATACTTACACAGAGACAATAGAAAATTCACAAAGTATTAATTTTAAGAGATGGAGCATATTAGGACAATATGTATGGCCTAATGTTTTTGTTGGTAAGACTTATGAGGAAGATGTTAATTATTTAAAAAATTGGTTTAATGGTAGAATTGAATGGCTAAAAGAAAATGTACCACAACCAGAAACACCAGAGGAAAAGCCAGATGAAAATGTTGATTTTGATATAAATAAAGATGGTAAAGTAAACGTAGGTGATGTTGCAGTAATATCTAAGAATTATGGAGTTTACAACAAGGCAATGGATTTAAATAAAGATGGAAAAGTAGATAAAGAAGATATAGCTATTTTAATGGATGAATTATTAAAATAATATATTTAACTATAAAACTTAAACTTAAATTTAAATAGATATACTTAGGAAATTAAGCCTATTATCTCTTTTTAGGGATAATAGGCTTTTTAGTATATAAAAATTAAATTATTTATTGAAAGTAATAAATTAAATTGTACTATTTTAAGAAATGATAATTAGTAAATAGGTATTTTGATTAAATAATAGTAAGTAAGGGGCTAAATATAATAAATGCAATTTATGTCGAAAGATGACTAAAGTTAACAATATAAAATATTAATTAGTAGTGATATAATAATTTAGTAAAAGTTAAGTTATTTTGTACAAAAACTTAACTTTTTATTAAATATATGAATTATCATAGAAGTATAAACATTTTGTATGATATAATTACTTTCTTATAATATGAGAGTAAATTTTTAATTATTTATATTATTGGATTAAAGATTTTATTTTTGGAAGAAGGTAAAAGTGATGAAAAAATATATGAATAAATATATGAAGGTAATTATACCAATAATTTTAGCTATAACTATTATAAGTAATATTATTGTTATATGGGGATTTTATGTTAAGTCACTTGGGATAAATATAGAAAAATGCTTGGAGGGGTCTCCTACAAGAATTATAATATTAATTATAGGACTAATAATTTTTATAGTAGCTGAAAGTGTAGCAGTATTTTTCATTGCAAAGGAAGAAAAAAAGCTTAGCTATAAGTTTAATAATATTGTATATAAAAGAGAGGAAAAGGGATGGAAAAGAAAATAAGAAAGGCAATAATTCCAGCAGCAGGTCTTGGAACTAGATTTTTACCGGCAACAAAAGCACAACCAAAGGAGATGCTTCCAATAGTTGATAAGCCAACATTACAATACATAATTGAAGAATGTGTAGCATCTGGAATTGAAGAAATTCTTATAATAACAGGAAGAAATAAAAAGAGTATAGAAGATCATTTCGATAGAAGTGTTGAGCTTGAAATGGAGCTTGAAAAGGCTGGTAAGCAAGAAATGCTTAAGATGGTTAGAGATATATCAGATATGGTTAATATACACTTTATAAGACAAAAAGAACCTAAAGGTCTTGGCCATGCTATTCATTGTGCAAAAACTTTCGTAGGAGATGAGCCTTTTGCAGTTCTTTTAGGTGATGATGTTGTTTATAATGAAGAAAAGCCATGTTTAAAACAACTTATGGATTGTTACAAAGAGTATAAGACATCAGTTTTAGGTGTACAAACAGTAGCTGCAGAAGATGTTAATAAATATGGAATAGTTGGTGGACTTCATATTGAAGATAGAGTATATAAAGTTAAAGATTTAGTGGAAAAGCCATCAATAGAAGAAGCTCCAACGAATATTGCAATATTAGGTAGATATATTATAACTCCTAAAATATTTGAAATATTAGAAAATACTAAGCCTGGTAAGGGTGGTGAAATCCAACTTACAGATGCATTACTTAAGTTAATTGAAGAAGAAGCTATGTATGCATATGATTTTGAAGGTAGAAGATATGATGTAGGAGATAAGTTAGGTTTCTTACAAGCAACTGTTGAATATGCTCTTAGAAAACCAGATTTAAGAGATGGATTTATTCAATATTTAAAAACAATAATAGATTCTGAAACTTCAAAATAAAAGTATAGACACTGATGTTAATAGCTATTAGATAGCATAAAAATAGATGATTATTTAATAATAAAATGAATTTATAAAGAGTTTGTATCAAAAAATATGATACAAGCTCTTTTGTGTGTGCCCAGCATGGGCAACAACTTGACGGTGAAAGTCCGTTGTGGGCTTGGTAGTGGGAACCACTAGCCA
>NZ_JAJKGM010000033.1:0-39060 GCF_021412605.1 Clostridium celatum | reverse complement strand
CGCCGTGTACCAGACCGGTACGCACGGTGGTGTGAGAGGACGGAAAATAAAATAATTATTTTCCTCCTACTCGATTTTGGGGGTGATATTATGGATTCGTATCTGAGTAGAAATATTAATTATGTAAAAACTAAATACAGATTATATAGGAAATTAGTCATAAATATCAGTAATTTAAATTAGCTTAATTATTTAAGAATATTATTTTAGATGTCTTATTTCCTATGTAAATATGGAGGTAGGCTATGAAATTAAATATGAATAAAGAAGAGCTAAGAAAGTTTTTATTACATGCTCCACAAAGCAGCATTATTAAATATGTAGAAAATATACACCCAGTGGATGTTTTAGATGTATTACATGAAAATGTAGATGATAGAAAAGATATATTGAATAGATTGCCAGAAAAGTTTATTGCAGATATACTTGATGAAGCTGAAATTGATGAAAAATATGAAATATTAATGGAGTTTTCAGAAAACAAGCAAAAAAATATAATTGAAGAAATGTCATCAGATGAGTTAACAGACTTACTTGGTATTTTAGATGAAAATAAGGCAAATAAGATATTAGCAAAGATGACAGATGAAGATGCAAGAGTAGTAAGACAATTATTGAGTTATGCACCAGATACTGCAGCGGGAATAATGGCTACGGAGTTTATATCATTAAAAACAGATATGACTGTTTGTGAGACTTTAAAATATTTACAAAAATATGGTCAAGAAAATGAAAATATAGATGATTTATATGTTGTAGATAAGTTTGATAAACTTAAGGGGATAGTATCATTAAAGGAACTTGTAACTAAGGACTTTGACACTAAGATTTCAGATATAGTTCATACTAAAATAGAAGGAATACTTTTTAATACTGACCAAGAAGAAGTAGGACATAGATTTGAAAAGTATGGATTTTTAACAATGCCAGTAGTTGATAACTCTAATAGATTACTTGGAATTGTAACAGTAGATGATGTTATGCAAATATTAAGAGATGAAACTACAGAGGATATACATCGTCTTGCAGGAATAGATGAAGGCGAAAAGGTAGATGGAACATTAAAAGAATCTATAAGAAGTAGATTGCCATGGCTTATTATTAACTTAGTTACAGCAATTTTAGCATCTTCAGTAGTAGGTATATTTGAAGGAACAATAGAAAAGGTTGTATCATTAGCAACATTTATGCCTATAGTAGCTGGAATGGGTGGAAATGCTGGAACACAAACACTAACAATAATAGTTAGAGGACTTGCACTTGGAGAATTAAATTTTAAAAATATGAAGAAAGTTTTCTTTAAAGAAGTTGGTGTAGGTGTTTTATGTGGAGCCACAATAGGAGTTATAATAGGTGTATTAGGATATATATGGGAAGGTAACTTTATTTTTGGAATTGTAATAGGAGTAGCTATGATTTTAAATATGGTAGTAGCAACTATTTCAGGATATTTAGTTCCAATAGTATTAAAGAAGTTTAAGGTAGATCCAGCATTAGCATCTTCAGTATTTGTAACAACTTTTACTGATGTATTAGGATTCTTCTTCTTCTTAGGATTAGCTACACTTTTCTTAAGATATTTAGTTTAGTATAGATAATTATCTTTATATTTTATAAATAAGTTTATAAAATAAAAACAACCACTTATGTTATGTAAGTGGTTGTTTTAATATATAAATTATATATTAAAGTATTTCTAAAATTTTTACTTCGTAATTATCACCAGGTGCATTTACAGTAACTATATCACCAGCTTTTTTACCAGCTAAAGCTTTACCTAAATCAGATTCAATACTAATAAGCATTTCTTCAGGTTTTGCATCTAAAGTAGTTACTAAAGTTATTTCATCTTCAAAATCATCTTCTAAAAATTTGATTTTTGCTTTACTATTTATACCTAGAATTGATTTATCAACTATTTCATCATCAATAACAGTAGCTGTTGAAATCATAGTAAATAAATATTGAATTCTATTATCATTTTCTCTATATTCTTCACAAGCAGCTTTATATTCTGCATTTTCTGATCTATCACCATGTGCAGCAGCTATAAGTTTTTCTTTTGCTATAGCAGCTCTTTTCACTGTCATTCTATAATCTAATTCTTCCTGTAATTTTTGTATATTTGATTTTGTTAAAATATTATTCATAAAATTAATCGTCTCCTAAAAAGTAGTATTATTATAATATTATATAATAAATATGAAAAAAGAAAAGGTAGTATATAACATAAATAAAAAAACATACAATAATTTATTAATATAATACAGTAAAATATTAATAAATATTAAAGAATAACATTCAAAATCTATGAGTAGGTTAAGAGTGTTATTTTTTATTTATATAAATTATAAAGTTCTTACTTAAATAGCTAGGATTAGATAAGGAAAATAAATGGATAAATACAATATATGTAAATAAATTGCTGAAAAGTATAAAATTATTGTGATGATGATTAAAATGTAAAGGTTTTACAAAAAGTTTGTTAAATATAAATAATGGGATAATTTCAAATAAAATGGAGGAAAGAGGAGAAACTATGATAAGAAAAAATAAAAAAATTATTTCTTTAATTGTTGCATCTACAGTTTTTGTATCTGTAAGTGAAGGTGTATATGGAAATTTTACAAAATTTATTGAAGCCTTTGCAGAAACGAAAGAGGAGTGGAAAAACCAACCTGATGTTTATGAAATAAACAGGGAGGAAGCCCATGCTACATTTGTATCATATAAGGATAGTGCTACAGCATTAGACTATGAAAAGAAAACAATAGCAGAAAGAGGAATTAGAGTTGATTCTGATTATCATATGTTATTAAATGGACAATGGGATTTCAATATAGTAGATAAACCAGATTTAAGACCAACAGAAGTTGGCGAAAATGGTTTTGATACTAGTGGATGGGAAGAAATAAAAGTTCCAAGCAACTGGCAAACACAAGGATATGATTATCCTATATATACAAATATAACAATGCCATGGAAGGGAATAGAAACTCCAGTAGCTGGTGTTGCACCAACTGTATATAATCCAGTAGGAACTTATCAAAGAAGCTTTACAGTTCCAGAGGGCTGGGAAGCTAATAGAAGAGTATATGTATCTTTTCAAGGAGTAGAATCAGCATTTTATCTTTGGATAAATGGAGAGAAGGTTGGATATGCAGAAGATAGTTATACAGCTAAGGACTTTGATATTACTGATTATTTAAGAGAAGGTGAAAATGTAATATCAGTTCAAGTATTTAGATGGTCAGATGCAAGTTGGGTAGAGGATCAAGACTTTATAAGATTAAGTGGTATATTTAGAGATGTTTCTATATATTCAACACCAGAAGTTAGAGTAAGAGATTTTAGTGTAGTAGCAGATTTAGATAAAAATTATGAAGATGCAACACTAGATATTGAGGTGGATTTAACTAATTATTTAAAAAGTAATGATGAATATACTGTTGAAGCAATGATTTATGATGAAGACTTCAATCCAGTATTAGATTCTCCAATATCTGTTTCAACAGATTTTACAGATGCTACAGACTATAATGAAGATGCAACTAGAAAAGTTGTAAATTTAACTCAAGAACTTAAGAGTCCTGAAAAATGGTCAGCAGAAACTCCATATCTTTATACTGCAGTTATTACACTAAAGGATTCAGAAGGAAATGAAAAAGAAGCTGTAAGTACAAAGTTTGGTTTTAAGAAGATGGAAATAGTAAATAGACAAATTCTTATAAATGGTAAGCCTATTTACTTTAAAGGGGTTAATAGACATGAAACAGATCCAACTGATGGTAGAGCAGTTTCTATTGAAAGTATGATAGAAGATATAGAAATAATGAAATCATATAATATAAATTCAGTAAGAACTTCTCATTATCCTAATAATCCAGCTTGGCTTGAATTATGTGATGAATATGGCTTATATGTTGTAGATGAAGCAAATATAGAGTCACATGCTACAAGAGGAACTTCTGATCTTTTACCAAGTAGTAGACCAGAGTGGTCAGCCATGACTTTAGATAGAATAAAGAGTATGGTAGAAAGAGATAAAAATCATGCATCAGTTACTATGTGGTCATTAGGAAATGAAGCTGGAGATGGACAAGCATTTATAGATATGGCAAATTGGATAAGAGAAAATGATCCAACAAGGCCAGTACACTATGAAGGTGATTATAATTCAGAAACAAAAGCATCAGATGTATATAGTATGATGTATTCTCATCCAAATGCTTTAGCATCATATGCAAGCAGAAGTAAACCAGTAATTCTTTGTGAATATGCTCATTCTATGGGAAATAGTATAGGTGACTTAAATTCTTATATGGAAACTTTTGAAGCACATGATAACCTTCAAGGTGGCTTTATATGGGATTTTGTAGATCAAGGATTATACAAAGATATAGAAGAAGAAACGGTTATAAAGGATTCAAGTAAAAATTCTTTTGACGTTACTATTCAAAATGGAACTTTAGCAGAAGGGTTAAATGGAAATGCTTTTAAAGGATATGCTACTTTACCTAATGATTCAAAGCTTAATATTATAGGAAATGCTTTAACTGTTGAAGTATCAGTTAAACCAGAAAATACTACAAGTGATAGCACATTTGTGGCAAAGGGAGACACTCAATTTGCAATTAAAGAAACTATTAATTACAAAAACACAGGAAATAGAGCACTAGAATTCTTTATATATGATGCTAATAAACCAGGAGATTGGACTCAATGGGTAGCAGCAGCAACAACTAATTTACCAGAAGATTGGGTAGGAAATTGGCATGATATAGCAGGGACTTTTGATGGAGAAAGTGTTAAGTTATTTATTGATGGTGTAGAAGTAGCTTCAACTGAATATACAGGAAGTATAACAACTTCTAATTACCCTATAACTATTGGTGGAGATGCACAAGAAAATAGAAGAAGTAATGCTGTAATAGACAATGTAAGAGTTTATAACAGAGCATTATCTTTAGATGAATTAAATGATAAAACAAGGACTCCAGATGATAATTCAGTTTTATGGGTAGATTTTGATAATCTAGAAACAAATAATCCAAGTGGAGATAGTCAATTTATTGCATATGGTGGAGATTGGGGAGATAATCCTAACGATGATAATTTCTGTGCAAATGGATTACTTAATGCAGATAGAACAATAAAGCCACAATTGATAGATGTTAAATATCACTATCAAGATATTGAAATGAAAGATATTGATATTAATAATGGAGTAATTTCTATAGAAAATGAAAGCTTATTTACTAATGTAAGTAAATATGATGCAGTTTGGGAGTTATATCAAGATGGTGAAAGAATTCAAGAAGGAACTTTAGATTTAGATATTGAACCACTTACAACTAAAGAAGTAGTTATTCCATTTACAGCGCCGGAAGCTATTGATAATGGATCAGAATATTTTGTAACTGTAAGATTTAAAGAAAAGGCAGCTACTAAGTGGACAGAAGCAGGCCATGAAGTTGCAAAACAACAATTTGAGGTTAGCTTTACAGAAGAAGGAAAAGATTTTGTTGATGTTGAAGCCATGGAAAATTTAGTAGTAGATGAAAGTGAAACTGATATTAATATTAAAGGGGAAGGTTTTGAAGTTAATTTAAATAAATCAACTGGAAATATTGATTCATTTAAAAATGGTGAAACGGAATTATTAAGTTCACCAATAATTCCAGATTTTTGGAGAACTCCAAATGATAATGATAGAGAAAATGGTATGCCAAGTAGAACAGCAACATGGCAATTTGCAGGTCAAAATAGAACAATAGATAATATTACTGTAGAACAAGCTGATAAAGTTATTACTATTAAAGTAGATTCAACACTTCCAACTTCAACAGCTTCTAAATATACAAATATTATAAATATTTATGGAAATGGTGATGTTGTTATAACTTCAAATCTGGAGCCAGGTTCTTCTAGTTTACCAGAAATACCAGCAGTAGGTATGGAGTTAAAAATGCCAGAAGGTTTTGAAAATATAGAGTGGTTTGGAAGAGGACCAGAAGAAAATTATTGGGATAGAAATATGAGTACAGATGTTGGAGTATATCAAAGTACTGTTGATAATCAATATTTTGACTATATAGAACCACAACAAATGGGTAATAAAACAGATGTAAGATGGGTAACATTAACTAATAGTGATGGTATTGGATTAATGGCTTCAGGAGATAGTGTAATAGAAATGTCTGCACTTCATTATACTGAAGAGGAGCTTAATTCTAAAAAACACTCATATCAACTTGAAAGAAGTAGTGATATTGAAGTAAATCTTAACTATAAGCAAATGGGACTTGGTGGAGATGATGCTTGGGGAGCAAGACCACATGATGAATTCCAACTTAAATCAAATAAAAATTACACTTATAGAATGAGACTTAGAGCAATTAATACAAATGTAGAAAGTGCTATGGATATAAATAAATTAGCATTACCATATGAATTAGCCGATAATCAAGAAATATCACTAAGTGGTTTAAAGGGTAGTAAGCCAGAATTACCAACAAATATCACTGTAACAACTACCGAGGGATTAAGTAAAGAAGCAACTGTAACTTGGAATGAGATAACAGAAGATCAATATAATACAGTTGGAACTTTTGAAGTTGAAGGTACTATTAATGGTACAGATAAAAAAGCTATTGCAACAGTAACTATAAAGGAACTTAAAGATACTACACAAAGTATAAGTGCTAAAATAGGTAATGAAGTTACAATGCCAAAAACTATTTATGTAGATTTTACAGATGATACTAAATTAAATGTAAATGTTAATTGGAATGAAATTGACAACAATATATTTAGTATAGAGGGTGTTCATAGTGTTGTAGGAAAAGCTACTGTAATGGGTGTAGAGGTAGAAGTAAAAGCCAATATTAATGTTGCAGATGGTGATTATACAAGCGATATTGATTGGGTAAGTGCTACTGTAGGATGGTCAACAATAAAAAAAGACTTGTCAAGTGATGGAAATCCATTAAGATTATTAATTGGTGATGAAGTAGTAACATTTAAGAAAGGTATTGGTACTCATACTGATTCTACTATAATTTACAATGTAGAAGGTAAAGGATATAAGTACTTCCAAAGTTATATTGGTAATGATAGAGAAGCAAGCAATAATAGTGATGGTATGATATTCAGAGTATACCTAGATGGAACTTTAGCATATGAAAGTACAAAAATGATGTATAATACTCCAGCAGAATTTATTAATTTAGATATTGAAGGAGTAAAAGAAGTTAAGCTAGAAGCAGATAAAGTTGGGCACAACGGTAACGACCATTCTGATTGGGCAGATGCTATGTTTATTAAAGAAGCAGAGGAAATTATAGAAGAAAATAGCGGCGACTTTAATAACAATGGTAAAAATGATATAGGTGATGTTGCTATGCTTTCTAAAAACTTTGGTAAAACTTCAGAAAGTGAAGATTGGGAAACTGTTAAAATATTTGATATGAATAGGGATAAAAAGATTAACGGTGAAGATATTGCTATATTAGTAGATAAGATTTTAAATAAATAAATTTAAGGAATTTATTGCAATGTAGAGAATAGACTAGAGGATGATTAAAACACCTCCTTAAAACTAACAATTTTAAGGAGGTATTTTTTATAGTAATGCAAGGAAGTTAACTAATTAAGGGGGAAGTTATAATGAGGAAAAAAGGAGAGTTAAAAATTTATTGCAAAATATTTGTTATAATATTTTTATTTAATATGTTAATATCACCAATAACCAATATTTTTGCTAATGAAGTTAAAGCAGAAGTTAAAGATACTTATGGAATAAATTTAGCCTTAAATAAAGAGGTAGAGGTATCAGGAACAGAAACTTCAAGCCTTACAGGAGATAAAGCTGTAGATGGTGATTATACAGATGATAATTCAAGATGGTCTAGTGCTACAGTTACAGATAGTAATCCACAGTGGTTATATGTAGATTTAGAAAAAGAATATATTATTGAAGAAATAAATATACGCTGGCAAAATTGGGCCTATGGAACTGAATTTAAAGTTCAAAAATCAAATAATGGAGAAGAGTGGACAGATATAGCTTTACTTACTAATCCATTAGGTAAAGATGAGGCTAATAAAAATTTAGTTAATATTGTTGATGTAGAACAAGAAAGTGCTAGATATATAAGAGTATATATAACTAAGAGAAATCAATGGACTTCAGTAAGTATAAGAGAACTTGAAGTTATTGGTTATGAAATAAAAGAAGGTAATATTGCAGAAGGAAAAAAAGCCACTGTATCAGCCGTAGAAAATAATAGTACTGTATGGACAGCTGATAAGGTTATAGATGGGGATAAAGAAAGTGATGATTCAAGGTGGGCAAGTCCTACAATGCCAGTAATACCAACAGAAACAGATACTCATTGGGTATCTATAGATTTTGGAAAAATTGTTGAAATGGATAGCGTAAATATTCATTGGTATAAAAAGGCTTGGGCAGAAAATGCTATTATTCAAATATCTAATGATGGAGAAAACTTTGAAGATATAGAAACAATAATTCATGAAGCTGGAGATACTTTAAATTTAGTTGATACAGTGCAATTTGCTGAAGTTAAAACAGGAAGATATCTAAGAGTATTTATTGCTGAAAGAAATGCAAATGCTTATAATAATGTTTCTATAAGAGAAATAGAGGTTATTGGAAGAGAAAAATATATACCTGAATTAGATATGACTTGTGAACAAGTTATCAATAGTATTACAACATTAGGAGAAATAACTATAGATACTACAGAATTAACTTTACCAGAAGTACCAAGAGGATTTGGTATTAGAGTTAGAGGAAGTGAGTTTGAAAATATAGTTACTAATGATGGAGTAATAACTAGACATAATATAAATGATGCAAATGTATCTATATTATTAGAAGTATATAAAGAAAGTGATGATACTAAAACTGCTACAAAAAATATTGTAGTAACAATTCCGGGAAAATCTTCTTTATATCCTGAAATATTCCCAGAGGTTTCGGAGCAAAATGATGTGCCAAAAGTAATACCAAGCTTACAAGAATGGTATGGTTTAAATGGAAGCTTCACATTAACTGAAAACTCAAGGATATTAATAAATGATGTTAATAATGTTGACTTAAATAAGGTTGCTGATTTATTTAATGATGATTTAAAATACTTTACTGATATAGAATTAGAAGTAGTTGAAGTTTCTTCAGAAGAAGAAGTAAAGCCAGGTGATATTTATATAGAATCTATTGATGAAAATGGCTATGATCTTGGGAAAGAAGGATATTTTACAATTATAGACAATAGTATAAAAATATATTCACCAACGTATACAGGAAATTTATATGGAACAGTTACTTTATTACAAATATTATGGCAAGCAGAGGATGAGTTAAATATTCCTTGTGGAATAATTAGAGATTATCCTAAATATGAGATTAGGGGTGTTATGTTAGATGTAGCTAGAATGCCTATGAGAATAGAATTTGTAAGAGATTATGCAAAGATATTATCTTGGTATAAGCTTAATGAATTCCATTTGCATTTAAATGATAATCAATGGTCTGATGGAGATTATAAGAATCCAGAAGCTTGGAATGATGTATATAATGCATTTAGATTAGAGAGTAAAGAACATCCAGGTTTAAAACCAAGTAACAGTGATTTAAATGATCCATATTATACACAAGAGGAATTTATAGAACTTGAACTTATGGCTATGGATTATGGGATGGAGGTAGTACCGGAAATAGATAGTCCAGCTCACTCGCTTCCATTTACAAAATATATGAGAGAGCTAGGAACTCCAATACACAATACTAAATATTGGTTTGATCATATAGATATAGAAAATGAAGATGGTAAAAATCTTATAAAAGGTTTATTAGATGAATTTATCGATGGAACTGATGAAAATGAGCCAGTATTTTTAGGAAATACTGTTCACCTTGGAATAGATGAATATGATACAAGTGTTGGAGATAAATTTAGACAATATACATCTGAAATGAGTAATTATGTTTTAGAAAAAGGTAAAACACCAAGAGTTTGGGGATCATTAAAGCAATTTTCAGGAACAACAATGCTACCAGAAGGAACTGTCATTGATGTTTGGAGCATGGCTTGGGAAGATGTAAATGCAAGAATAAAAGAAGGTTATGAGATAGTAAATGTACCACAACCATTCACTTATATTACACCTTCAAGATGGCATAAGGATTTTATGAATACTCAAAATGTATATAATAATTGGGAACCAAATGATTTTAATGGAGTTAAGCTACCATTAGGTGAACCACAATTGCTAGGTGGGAAAATGGCAATTTGGGGAGATGAATCTATGGAAGGTATAGTTGAAGCAGATTTACACGAAAGGTTATTACCAGCAGTTGCAACAGTTGGTGAAAAGACTTGGAGTGGTACAAGAGAAGATAAAGATTATCTTGAATTTATGAAGACATTTAATGCGTTAGAGGAAGGTCCTAATACAACAATACAAAATGAAATAGTAAGTGAAAATGAATTAGTAGTAAAATATAATTTTGAAGATGAAACAGCTAGTGATTCAAGTTTAAATAAGTATGATGCAAGTATAGTTAATGGTGAAGTAGTACAGGTAGAAAATAATAAGGTTCTTACTCTTAAAGGAAACACTACTTTAGAAACGCCATTACAATCATTAACTTACCCATATACAGCAACATTTGATGTTAAGGTTGATGAGTTAGGAAAAACAATAAATTTATTTGCAGGATATGATGGTGAATTAAAAATTAAAGAAGATGGAACTTTATCTATAAGAAGAAGCTTCTATGAACAAGATTTTGATTTTAAAGTAAAAGAAGAGGAGTGGAATGAAATAACTTTAGTTGGAACATTCCAAGCATTAGCATTATATGTTAATGGTGAATTTGTACAGCAATTACACTCATATAGAGATCATAGTAATAATATAATAAGTGGACAAGAACTTCATGCAACATTTGTACTACCACTAGAGAAAATTGGGGAAAATCTAAAAGGACAAATGGATAATATTGAAGTTTATAATACAGCAATGCCAGAGGAATGGATAGCAGGGGATAAAAATGCTAAATTGAATTTAGCATGTGGGGCAGATGCATATTCTTCTTCTAATAGCTTACTTTATACTAAAGAATGGAGAGCTGTAGATGGTGATAGTAGAAATGGCGATTCTAAATGGATATCACAAAATAGTGATAATCAATGGTTATTAATTGATTTAAAAGAAGTTAAACAGATAAGTGAAGTCAAATTGTTATTTGCAGAAGCAGCAACAGAATATAAGATATTAACATCCATTGATGGAGTTAATTTTGAAGAAGTTTCTCATATAACAAGCAATACAAAGACAGAAGTTGTAAGTGAATTTGACTTAAAAAATATAAGATATATTAAATTCCAAGGTGTTAAAAGAGGTGGCAATAACGGATACTCTATTTTAGAACTTCAAGCATTTGGAGAAAATGTTCAAGAAGAAAAAAGTGCTGATTTTAATAATGATGGAGTTATTGATTTAAAAGATTTAGCCATTGCATCAAGATACTATGGGCAAAATAATAAAGAGTATGATTTAGATGGTGATGGTAAAGTTGGTATTTATGAACTACAAAAAATAAGCGATATAATTTTATCAGATAACAGAAGAATATAATAATGTAAATAAAAGAAGATATCAAATATATTTTGATATCTTCTTTTATTATTGTTAGATGCTTTTATTTATTTAAAATAGGCTTTATAATATAATAAGGGTTAAATGAGAAATTTTTTAGAAGGATGTAAAATTATGAAAGTAACAATTAAAGATGTAGCCAGAGAAGCGAAAGTAGCAACTTCTACTGTTTCAAGAGTTTTAGCTAATAGTGATAAAATTAGTGAGGAAACAAAGGAAAGAGTAAATGAGGCTATAAAAAAACTAAATTATACACCAAGTATAGTTGCAAGGGGATTAGCAAAAAATAAAACTAGAATTTTAGCTGTGATATTACCACAAGGTGCAGAAAGTTCTTTTGAAAATCCATTTTTTGTTCAAGCTATGAAAGGAATAAGTATGTGTGCACAAAAAGAAAATTATTATATTATGTATACATTTAAAGAAGAAAATGAACAGTGGATTAAGAAGTTTACTGAAGGTAATATAGTAGATGGATTATTTTTATTTAATGCTAAAAGTGATGATAAAACTATTGAGCATTTAAAAAAGAATAAATTTCCTTTTGTTATTATAGGCAGACCAGAAGATATAAAAAATGTTTTATGGGTTGATAATGATAATTTTGAAGCTGTATATCAGTTAACACAAAGATTAATTGATAAAGGCAATAAAAAAATAGCCTTTATAGGTGCAAAGAAAGAATTAAATGTTTCTAAAGACAGATTAAATGGATATAAGCAAGGAATGTTTAGTAGAGGTTTAGAAGTAAATGAAGAATTAATATTTGAAATGGACGATTTTACAGAAATAGAAGGATATAAAGCAGCAAAGTGTATTTTGGAAAAAAATAATGTTTCAGCTTTTATAACTACAGATGACCTTCTTGCTTTTGGAGTACAAAATGCTATAAAAGAAGTAGGAGAAGACATTTCGGTAGTTGGATTTAATAACATTCCACTGGCTAGTTATAGAAAACCATCACTATCATCTGTAGATATTAATTCTGAAAAATTAGGATTTTACGCAGCTAAAATATTAATAGATAAGTTAGAGGGTAAAAAAAATATGGGATATCATGTTATTGAAACTAAATTTATAGAAAGAGAATCAAGTTAAAGAGGATTAAAACTTTGTGCAACCGATTGCATAAATTCATAAATTTAAGAAAAATGAAGATAATCTAATATAATCTTAAAATTTGAAGTAAAATGGTTCGTTTTACTTATTGTAAACAATTTCTTTTGATGTTATTATAAATACATAAGAAAGAGATTGTTTCGATTTTATAAACACAAAAATGGAAACGGTTCCTGGATTAATATTATACAAAGATGAATTAAAAAATATGTACAGAGATTTCTGTACATATTATTTGGACAAGTTATGCAAGCGATTGCATTATAGTGAGGTGTTTATTTATGAAAGAAGTATGGTGGAAAGAAGCTGTTGGGTATCAAATATATCCAAGAAGTTTTAAAGATTCTAATGATGATGGAATAGGAGATTTAAAAGGGATAATATCAAAGCTGGATTATTTAAAAGAATTAGGTATTGATGTTATTTGGATATGTCCAATGTATAAATCTCCTAATGATGATAATGGTTATGACATAAGTGATTATAAAGATATAATGGATGACTTTGGAACTATGAAAGATTTTGATGAACTATTAAATGAAGTTCATAAGAGAAATATGAAACTTATTATTGATTTAGTTGTAAATCATACAAGTGATGAACATAAATGGTTTATAGAATCTAAGTCATCTAAAGATAATCCTAAAAGAGATTGGTATATATGGAGAGAAGGTAAAGATAATAAAGAACCCAATAATTGGGAAAGTATCTTTAAAGGTTCAGTTTGGGAATATGATAAAACTACAGAAGAATACTATTTACATTTATTTACCAAAAAACAACCAGATTTAAATTGGGAAAATAAAGATGTAAGAGAAGCTGTTTATGAAATGATAAATTGGTGGTTAGATAAAGGTATAGATGGATTTAGAGTAGATGCAATCAGCCATATAAAAAAGGAAGAAGGCTTAAATGATATGCCAAATCCAGAAGGATTAGAATATGTAGAATCTTTTGATAAGCATATGAATGTAAATGGAATACATAAGTATTTAGCTGAGTTAAAAGAAAGAACATTTGATAATTATGATATTATGACTGTAGGAGAAGCAAATGGTGTTGATGCAGAGGATTCAGACCTTTGGGTAGGAGATGAAAATGGAAAGTTTAATATGATATTCCAATTTGAGCATCTTCATTTATGGGGAGCTGAAAGTGAAAATGATTTTGATGTAAAAAATTATAAAAAAGTATTAACAAAATGGCAAAAAGCATTAGATGGAAATGGATGGAATGCTCTTTATATAGAAAATCATGATATACCTAGAGTTATATCTACCTGGGGTAATGATTCAGATTATTGGAGAGAGTGTGCTACAGCTTTTGCTCTTATGTATTTTATGCAACAAGGAACACCTTTTATATATCAAGGGCAAGAAATAGGAATGACAAATGTTAAATTTGATTCTATATATGACTATAATGATGTAAAAGGTATAAATATTTATAAACAAAAAATGGAGCAAGGATTGACTGAAGAAGAAGCATTAAAGTTTGTTTGGGCAATATCTAGAGATAATTCACGTACACCTATGCAATGGAATAATAAAGAAAATTCAGGATTTACAAAAGGAAAACCGTGGATTAATTTAAATGAAAATTATAAGACTATAAATGTAGAAGCACAAATAAATGATGAAAATTCAATATTAAACTTTTACAAAAAAATGATTAAAGTAAGAAAAGAAAATAAAACTCTTATATATGGAAGTTACGACTTAATACTTGAAGATGATGACAAGATTTATGCATATACAAGATATATGAAAAATGAAAGATTTATAGTTATAGTTAATTTATCACATGATGAAGTACTTTATTCATACGATGAAGAATTGAAATATGAGAATTTATTAATAAACAACTATGAGGTTGAAAAACATGACGTTATAAAAGAAATAAAATTGAAGCCTTATGAAGCTAGACTTTATAGAATAACTGATTAAAAATTAAGTAAAATCAAATAAAATTGTAAAAAGGGGAATAAAAGAATGGGTAAAGCAAATAAAAAAGGAAAATTATTTTCATTTGATTTTTGGCAAAAATTTGGTAAAGCATTATTAGTAGTTATTGCAGTTATGCCAGCTGCTGGCTTAATGATAACCTTAGGTAAATTAATAGGTATGTATTTTGATGCAGAAATAATGCAAGGAATATCACGAGTAATGGATAATATAGGATGGGGAATAATCGGAAACCTTCATATATTATTTGCAGTAGCTATAGGGGGATCATGGGCTAAAGAAAGAGCTGGAGGAGCCTTCGCAGGATTATTATCATTTGTATTAATTAATCGTATTACAGGAGCTATATTTGGTGTAAGTAGTGAAATGTTAGCAGATAGTACTGCAACAGTTAAATCACTTTTAGGTGCAACATTAACAGTTCCAGATTATTTTACAAGTGTTTTAGGATCACCTGCACTTAACATGGGAGTATTTATAGGTATTATTTCTGGGTTCTTAGGAGCTGCATTATTTAATAAATATTACAATTACAATAAATTACCTCAAGCTTTAAATTTCTTCAATGGAAAAAGATTTGTTCCTTTTGTGGTTATTTTATGGTCAACAATTACAGCTGTTATATTATCAATAGTATGGCCTTTTGCTCAAGGTGCTTTAAATAACTTTGGTATTTGGCTTGCAAATTCAAAAGATACGGCACCAGTTTTAGCACCATTTGTTTATGGAGCATTAGAACGTTTATTATTACCATTTGGATTACATCATATGTTAACTATTCCAGTTAACTATACAGAATTAGGCGGTGTTTATACATCTCTAACAGGAGCTGCAGCAGGTTCAGTAATTGCTGGTCAAGACCCACTATGGTTTGCTTGGATAACAGATTTAATTAACTTTAAAGCTGCTGGCAATATGACAGAATACAACAATTTATTAGCAACAGTGGTTCCAGCAAGATTTAAGGTTGGGCAAGTAATTTTATCAACTGCATCATTATTAGGGGTTGCACTTGCAATGTATAAAAATGTAGATGCTGATAAAAAGAAAAAATATAAATCAATGTTCATATCAATAGGATTAGCAGTATTTTTAACAGGTGTAAGTGAACCTATAGAATTCTTATTTATGTTCATATCACCAGTACTTTATGTAGTTTATGCAATTTTAACAGGATTAGCTTTTGCTTTAGCTGATATAATCAACTTAAGAGTTCATGCATTTGGAGCTATAGAACTTATAACACGTATACCAATGCTTATTAATGCAGGATTAGTTGGAGATGTAATTAATTTTGTACTTGCTTGTTTAGCATTCTTTGGAATTAATTTTGGAGTATTTAATTTCTGTATTAAAAAATTTAAAATTCCAACACCAGGACGTTTAGGAAATTATGATGATGAAGAAAATCAAAATGAAGTTAAGGAAGTAGCTGCAGATAAAGCTTCATCTAATGATGACTTAGCAATTAAGATAATATCTTTATTAGGTGAAAAAGAAAATATTGAAGATGTAGATGCATGCATGACTCGTTTAAGAGTTACAGTTAAAGACTTAAGTAAAGTAGCAGAAGAGAAAGAATGGAAGAAAAATGGTGCAGTTGGATTAATATTAAAAGATAGTGGTGTTCAAGCTATATATGGACCAAAAGCAGATGTAATAAAATCTAATATTCAAGATATTTTAGGAGTTTAGTTATGAAACTTTTAACTTTAAATTGTCATTCTTGGCAAGAAGAAAATCAACTTGAAAAGATTAAATATTTAGCACAAATAATTAAGAAAAATCAATACGATGTAATAGCCCTTCAAGAAGTTAGTCAAAGTATAAAAGCAAAAATTACTGAAGGTATCATTAAAGAGGATAATTTTGCCAAGCTATTACTTGAAGAACTAAAATCTATTGATGAAGAAAAATATAGCTTTATATGGGATTACTCCCATATAGGCTATGATATATATGAAGAAGGGTTATGTATATTTACAAAGCATGAAATTAAGGAGTATAAATCTTTTTATATTTCAAAAAGTAATGAAAAAAGCAATTATAAAAGTAGAAACATTATTAAGGCTACTATTAATATAAATGGTGAAGATATTGATTTTTACAGTTGTCATACAGGATGGTGGAATGATGAGTTAGAACCATTTAGATATCAAGCAGATAAGCTTATTGAAAATTTAAATAATAAAAATGTTTCTTTTATAATGGGAGATTTTAATAATAATGCTTTGGTTAAAAATGAAGGGTATGATTATTTAATAAACAAGGGTATTATAGATACCTATACTACTGCAGAAAGCCGTGATGATGGAATAACAGTAAGTGGTGAAATTGCAGGATGGGAAGATCAAAAAGAAAAGAAGAGGTTAGATTTAATATTAACTAATACAAATGTAAATATAGTTAGTTCTAAAGTTATATTTAATGGGAAAAATAAAAAAATAATTTCAGATCATTATGGTGTAGAAGTAGTGGTAGGGAAAATATATTAAAATTAAAGTATTAAGATAACTATAAGTAATAGCAAAAATAAGAGAGTGTAAAATATTTACACTCTCTTGTTTTTGCTATTAACTTATTTTTTAGTTAGTTTATTTCATTCCTTGTTCGTATTGTTCTACCATTCTCTTAACCATTTCTCCGCCAACGCTTCCGCATTGTTTTGAAGTTAAGTTACCGTTGTAGTCTGTAAAAGGAACTCCCATTTCACTTGCTACTTCAGTTTTGAATTTTGATAATCCGTTTTTTGATTCAGGTACTAACTTTTGAGCCATAAAAGACCCTCCTTTAAAATAAATTAATATTTGTTTGATTTAGTAAGTATTGATTTTACTTACACTAGTATTATATGTAACGCTAATTTATATAAACTATTAAATTTAAGGCAATTTAGGAAAAAAAGAAAACATTAAGAAGTAACTGGTTAATTTGTTTAAAATAAAAATACTTATAAATTTTTTAATTTATAAGTATTTTTATAATTACTTCTTTTTCATTTTAAGCATTGTTACAACTATTGGTACGGCAATTAATGCTGAAGCAATAGCTTCTGGAACACCATTAGTTAATCCTACTGCTAGCAATGTACCAGCAACAGCATCACGAGAAATTTCCTTAGCTGCAGCGTATCTATCAAGATATAAAACATAAGTTAATCCAAGTACACCAATTGTATTTGTTAATGTTGCTAAAATAGATGATATGGTTGCGGAAATAGCTGTGTTTTTTAATTTAGTTGATAATAATTTAAAACTATAATATGCAACAATTCCAATTAAAACTCTAGGTATTAAAGCTATTATTGGATTCCAAAATAAAAAGGAAGTTAATCCAGGGGCAGTGAAGTTCTGATACATTGAAAATAAACCAAAAATTAATCCTATAGCGGCACCAACAAAAGGACCTTCAAGTAAGGCACCAATAATAACTGGAATATGCATTACAGTTATGCTAAATAAAGGTAGTCTAATTATCCCTATACCACTTACCCCAAGAAATATAGAAATTCCGCCAAGTGCTCCTATAATAACAAGTCGTCTAGTTTTTTCACTAGCAGTCATTTTTCTCTCCATATGTTTCACCTCAAATATAAAATTACATAATATTTTTCGTTTAGAAATATTTTTATAAAATTTATTTAGCAAATAAATAGTACAGATTTTAATTTAATATAAAAAGACAAATTTTTCAACAATAAATGAGAAAATAGATTTAAAATCATATTTAAAGAAGTGTTTAAATTATAAATATAGAAGTTTTAAGGGAATAAAGAGATAAAATTAAATAATATGTTGAATAAAGTAAGTAAATTAGTATATTATGATTATAAATAACTTAAAAGGAGAAATATATAATGGAATTATTTAAAATTAATGATTTAGTATTTAATAAGGAAGATTTTTTAGATAACATAAGTGAGTTTGAAGACATTATTCCTATCGTAGAAGAGCTTAGCGCAAATTTATCTTATGATGAAATTGAATGTGTTGGTGAAAATGATTGCTGTAATAAGACTAATAAAAACTATATAGTTGAAATACAAGGTTTCATCAATGATGAGGATGAATTTGTAACTAAAGAAGAAATAGAAGTAAATAAAGATATAATAAGCGGAAGTGGAATGGACATATTTATTATAAGATTATATAAATGTGTAGAATGTGGTAAATGGATAATAGATATTTTGGAGTAATATATGAAAAATAACTTAAAAGCTAAAATAATTGATATAAGAAAAAAAAATTTTAGTTATTTAAAAATGTTAAAATATGATTTGCTTAATTTGAAAGATATAGGAATAAAAAAAGTCATTCTTAAAAGAAAGTTTGAGATAGGTATAATTATATTTATATTAATATTAGGCATATTACTAGTTCCTAAGTTTTCTTATAAAAGTAAGGAAAGTATATTAGAAAGCTTTAGGAAAGGGTTAATTGAAGAAAATTATAAGACTCTTTCAAATATTATAAGGATAAATGATAAAAAAGCAAAAGTAGAAGAATTAGAGCCAATAATAAAATATTATAGAGATAATGAAGAAGATATAGACAGTGTTATTAATGAACTAAAAGCCAATAATAATTCAAATAAATTTTATATTGAAAGTAAAAGCGGTTTTTTAAAAGAAGAATACTACATAGATTTAGAAACAGTAGCTATTACTTTTCAAACAGATGTTAAGGGAATAGAACTTAATATAGATGGTATTAAAAAAGTTATAGAAGACAATATAACAATAGATCTAATTCCAGGAAAGTATGAATGTAGCTATGAGTTAAAAACTGATTATGGAAATATAAATGAAACTGTTAACTTTACAGCAATGGATGATGGTAAAGTTAATATTAATGTACCAGCAATTTTTATAACATTATATTCTAATTTTGATGATGCTAAAGTTTTTATTAATAACAAGGATACTTTAAAGAAGGTTAATGATATTAAAAACTTTGGACCTATACCTGAAAATAAAAATGTAAGCATTTATATAGAAAGAGAATTTCCGTGGGGAAGTTTAAAAAGTGAAAGTGTTAATATAAAAAATGAAAACTATATTAAACTTGATATTAATATGGTAAATGATAAGTTAACTGATGAAGTAAATAAAAGTGTATATAGTTTTTATGATAGCTCATTTCAAGCTCTTAATGAAAGAAATAGTGAATTAATTTCCAATGCTACAGAAGATGCAAAAAATAAGATGTATGAATATATAAATGAAAAGGCGTTACTATTTTCTAATAATTATGAGATAACGGATTTAAATGTAGAAATAGAAAAAAGTGATTTTAAATATGAAGATAATAAATATAGAGCAAGTTTAGTAACAAATATTAGTTATAGTATATATAAAAAATTATTTCCATTTTTAAAGACAGCTAATAATGGAGTATTTTTACTTTCATTAGAATACAATAATAATGAAGGCTTTTACGTATATGATATTCAAAAAATTGAGGTTTTAGATTAATTTTAAAGTAAAAAAGTTGTTGCAAATAAATAGTTGCACAACTTTTTTTGTTAAGCTAATAAAAGGAATAAAAACTTGTACAAAATAAAAAACCTGCACTTTAGTGCAGGTTTAAGGGATTACAATCACTTAAGAAAGGGAATAAGTGATTGTGTGGGGTTTTATAAAAACTCTATAATAAAATTATAGAGCGGTATGGGCAATGTTTAATAAATATATTTAATTTAATAATATTTGCTATATAAATATTATACAGTATTTTAAAATAAAAGCAAACAAATTTTACAAAAAAAATAAAAAAAATATTTTTTTTATTTTATTATGATAGAATTAATAATAAAAACATATAAAAGATATGAAAATGAAGGAGTAATTTGATGAAAAATATAAAAAATATATTGAAAGATACACCAGAATATGAGTCTTATTCAAGAAATGAAGCTAAATTAACTACAGAGGAAATGCAGGAATTAGGTATAAATACTTGTAAGAAAGGTTGTTGTAATAAGCAATCAAATGGTTTTCAGAAATGTTGCCAAACAAAAAATAGTGGAATATGTTTTGAAAATAAGACTGAAAATAGTAAAACAAAATGTTGTTGTAGAAAAAAATAGCTTTGTCGAAAGATGATGTGGTAAAAATTTCTTGAGACAAAAATGAAAATAAAAGTATAAAAAGTAAAAAAATGTTTCTTTATTTAAGAGTTTGTGGTAAATTTATTACATGGAAATTTTTATACAAGTTAGGAGGTATAAAATGGCTAAGCCTAGTATATTTAGTAGAGATTATGAAAGGCTTATGAGAAAAAGACGTAAAAGAATAAATTGTTTAATAGGGATTATTTTATTTGCAATCATAGTAGGTTTGGTAATATTTTTTAAATTTAACACTGGATATATTAAATCTCTTATTGAGAAGTTTGTAGATAAACAAAGTGTAAGTATGAATATACATAATATTGAGGATATTATCTTTTATAAGCATTATCAAATTTAGTAGTATTAAGTAATATATTATACTTTATTAAAAAATGAAATTAAAAATTAATAAAAAATATATATAATAAAATAAATAGTTATGTTTAATATATATACAAGTGGATATTATTTAAATGATTGGCTTAAAATTAGTAGAGTGTTCGATTATTAATAAGCAAAAATATAATTTTTTAAAATTATTTGCTAGAAAAGAGATTTTTTGAACAAACATTTGTAAAAATTAGTTTAAATGTGTTATAATAAGCTAGTTGTATTAAGTAAATAAGACATACTATTTCTAGGAGGAATATACAATGGAAGCTAAAATGGAAAAAATTGATGTAAATGTTGTTAAATTTGAAGTAAAGGTTGAAGCAGAAAAATTTAACGAAGCTTTAACAAGAGCATATAAGAAAAATGTTAAACATTTCAACGTACCAGGATTCAGAAAAGGTAAAGTGCCAATGAATATGGTAAAAAAATATTATGGAATTGAAGTTCTTTTAGAAGATGCAATAAATTTTGCTATTGAAGGATCATATGGAAAAGTATTAGAAGAAAATAACATAATACCAGTAGATTATCCAAAGGTAGATGTTGTTGAAGTTGGAGAAGGTAAAGATTTTGTATATACTGCCGAAGTAACTGTTTATCCAGAAGTTGAATTAGGAGCATATACAGGATTATCAATAGAAAAGAAAACTTACGAAGTTACAGAAGAAGAAGTTTCTAAGAAGCTTAAAGAAATGCAAGAAAAGGGTGCAAGAATAGAAACTAAAGAAGATGGAACAGTTGAAAATGGAAACATTGCTGTTATAGACTTCAAAGGATTTGTTGATGGAGAAGCTTTCCAAGGTGGAGAAGGAACTGATTACTCTTTAGAAATCGGATCAAAGACTTTCATTGATACATTTGAAGAACAATTAATAGGAGCTAAAGTAAATGATACTGTAGAAGTAAATGTTACTTTCCCAGAAAACTATGGTAAAGAAGAATTAAATGGTAAACCAGCTAAATTCGAAGTTACTATAAAAGAAGTAAAATTTAAAGAGTTACCAGAATTAGATGACGAATTTGCAAAAGAAACATCAGAATTTGATACTTTTGCTGAATTAAAAGAAGATATAACTAAGAAACTTGAAGCAGCTAATGAAACTAGATCAGAAAGAGAATTCGAAGAAGCTGTTATAACTGCTGTTGCAGGAAATGCTAAAGTTGATGTTCCAGCAGTAATGGTAGAAAAAGAAGTAGATAAGATGGTTAAGAATCTTGAACAAAGATTACAATATCAAGGATTAAGCTTAGAACAATACTTCCAATTCACAGGTACTGACGCAGATAAAATGAGAGAATATATGAGAGAAAATGCTAGAACTAAAGTTAAAGTTGATTTAGTTTTAGAAGCAATTGAAAAGGCTGAAAAATTTGAAGCTACTGAAGAAGAAATAAGAGAAAAAGCTAAAGAAGTTGCTAAAATGTACTCAGCACAAGAAGATGAAAAGATGGTAGATCTTTTACTTCAAAGTCAAGCAGCTGCTTTAAAGGCTGACGTTGTTACAAACAAAACAATGAAGTTCTTACTTGAAAATAATAAATAATTTATTTGTAATTGCCAGAAGAAATTCTGGCAATTATTAAAATATTCTATTAACAAAATAAAGTAAATTTTATATAATTTTATTATAATTACTTTATAATAAATTGGATATATTATTATATGAAGGGTTTTATAAGAGAAGGAGGGAAATAAAATGAGCAATTATGTACCATATGTTGTAGAACAAACAGGAAGAGGAGAAAGGTCTTACGATATATTCTCAAGACTTTTAAAAGATAGAATAATAATGTTAAGTGGAGAAGTAAATGATGTTACAGCTAATTTAGTAGTAGCACAATTATTATTCTTAGAAAGTGAAGATCCAGAAAAGGATATTTATCTTTATATAAATAGTCCAGGTGGTTCAATAACTTCAGGGATGGCGATTTATGATACTATGCAATATATAAAATGTGATGTAAGCACTATTTGTATAGGTATGGCTGCATCTATGGGAGCATTTTTACTTTCAGCAGGAGCTCCTGGTAAAAGATTTGCACTTCCACATAGTGAAATTATGATTCATCAACCTTTGGGTGGATTCCAAGGTCAGGCAACTGATATTGATATTCATGCAAAAAGAATATTAAAAATTAAAGAAAACTTAACTAGAATTATGGCAGAATCAACAAATGGTAAAGTTGATTATGAAACTATGGTAGGAATGTGTGAAAGAGATAATTTCTTAGATGCGGAAGAAGCATTAAATATTGGTTTAATTGATGAAGTAATTAAGAGAAATAAAATTAATAACAAGTAGTATTTTTGGCAAAGCTTATGCCAAAGTGAGGTGAGGTTATGGCTAAATTTGAAGATAAAAAACAATTAAAGTGCTCTTTTTGTGGTAAAAATCAAGATCAAGTAAAGAGATTGATTGCAGGTCCAGGTGTATATATTTGTGATGAGTGTATAGATTTATGTTCAGATATAATTCAAGATGAATTTGAAGAAAATAATGTAGAGTTAGATACAACGACTTTACCAAAACCATCAGAAATAAAGGCATATTTAGATCAATATGTAATTGGTCAAGATAGAGCAAAAAAAGCATTATCTGTTGCAGTTTATAATCATTATAAAAGAGTTAAATCTAATACAATAGATGATGATATTGAGCTTCAAAAAAGTAATATATTACTTTTAGGGCCTACAGGTTCAGGTAAAACACTTTTAGCTCAAACTTTAGCGAAATTTTTAAATGTTCCATTTGCAATTGCAGATGCAACAACATTAACTGAAGCAGGGTATGTTGGGGAAGATGTTGAAAATATTTTACTTAAACTAATACAAAATGCCGATTATGATGTTGAAAAAGCTGAAAGAGGAATCATTTATATAGATGAAATTGATAAGATAGCTAGAAAATCTGAAAATCCATCAATAACTAGAGATGTTTCAGGTGAAGGGGTTCAACAAGCTTTATTAAAGATTTTAGAAGGAACAACTGCTTCTGTGCCTCCTCAAGGAGGAAGAAAGCATCCACATCAAGAATTTATACAAATAAATACTTCTAATATATTATTTATTTGTGGTGGTGCTTTTGATGGAATTGAAAAAATAATTCAAAAGAGAACAAGAGTAAGCCAAATGGGATTTGGTGCTGAAATTCAATCTAAAGAAATGAAAGATGTTGGAGAAGTATTGAAAAATATTTTACCAGAAGATTTATTGAAGTTTGGATTAATTCCAGAGTTTGTTGGAAGATTACCTATGGTAGTTTCTTTAGAGTCTTTAGATCAAAATGCTCTAATTAATATTTTAAGTCAACCTAAAAATGCCTTAGTAAAGCAATATTCAAAGTTGTTTGAAATAGATAATGTTGAATTAGAATTTACTGAAGAAGCATTAAAAGCTATTGCAGATGAAGCTATAGCAAGAAAAACAGGTGCTAGAGGATTAAGAGCTATAGTTGAAGATATAATGATTGATATTATGTTTGAAATTCCTTCAGATGAACAAATTACTAAAGTTGTTATAACTGAAGAGGCTATTAAGTCTAAGACTTTCCCAGAGGTTATAAGATTAGGGGAAAATGAAAGTAGACCGCTTCTTAAAAGTAAAAAAACTAAAAAGAAAAAGGGCATGGAAACTGCTTAAAAAGAGGCTGAATAGCCTCTTTTTTTATTTATAATTTTACAAAGAAAAATATGTAAAATTTTAAAGGTTAAATAAGAATATAACTACTAAGTTGTGTTAATACTTAAAATAACAAAATGTAAAGGAGGTTAATATTTACATAATTTTTATGTAAATTAAAAAAGTATGAATCAACTAGTAATTGTTCTTCAAATAATAATGATGATTTTATTTATTATATATTTATTTAATAATAATAAAGCAAATCATGCGAAATCTACAATTGTAGATAAGGAAAATAAAAAAGAAATGGAAAAACTTTTGAAAATGAGGAGTATAAGCCTTACAGAGCCTTTAACAGAAAAAAGTAGACCAAGTAATTTTGAAGAGATAATAGGTCAAGAAGAAGGGATTAAAGCACTACAGGCAGCAATATGTGGACCTAATCCACAACATGTTATAATATATGGTCCGCCAGGTATAGGTAAAACAGCAGCTGCAAGATTAGTTCTAGAAGTAGCAAAAAAGAAAAGTAAATCTCCTTTTAGAAGTGATGCAAATTTTATTGAAATAGATGCAACTACAATTAGATTTGATGAAAGAGGAATAGCAGATCCTCTTATAGGTTCAGTACATGATCCAATATATCAAGGGGCAGGCGCATTTGGTATTGCTGGAATACCACAACCTAAACCTGGAGCAGTAACTAAGGCACATGGAGGAGTATTGTTTATTGATGAAATTGGAGAACTACATCCAATTGAAATGAATAAATTACTTAAAGTATTAGAGGATAGAAAGGTGTTTTTGGATAGTTCATATTATAGTTCTGAAGATCCTAATATGCCAGGGTTTATTAGAGAAATATTTGAAAATGGTTTACCGGCTGATTTTAGACTTATAGGAGCGACAACTAGAAGTCCAGAGGAAATAGCTCCAGCTATTAGATCGCGATGCGTAGAGGTGTTTTTTAGAGCTTTAAATACAGATGAGATTAGAAAAATTGCAGAAAATTCAATTAAAAAAGTAGGACTTGAAGTTTCAGAAAAAGGACTAGACATTATAAGTAGACATTGTAACAATGGAAGAGAAGTTGTTAATTTAGTTCAATTATGCTCTGGAATAGCAATAAATGAAGAAAGAGAAAAAATATTAGAGGAAGATATTAATTGGGTTATAGAAAATGGTCAATACACAGAAATTCCAGAAAAGAAAATAAATGAAAAGCCACAAATTGGAGTTGTAAATGGATTAGCAGTATATGGAGCAAATATAGGAATGGTTATGGAGATTGAAGCTACAGCTAAAAAGATTGTTGGAAGAAAAGGAGAGTTAAAGATAAGTGGTATAATAGAGGAAGAAGAAATATCAATGAATAATAAGAAGGTTAAAAGAAAAAGTACAGCATATTCATCTGTTCAAAATGTTTTAACTGTATTGAATAATGTATTTAATTTGAAATGTGATGAGTTTGATATTCATATAAATATACCAGGTGGAATGCCTGTTGATGGTCCATCAGCAGGAGCAGCAATATCTATAGCTGTATATAGTGCCATAACTAATAGCATTATAAAAAATGATGTGGCTATTACAGGAGAAATTAGTTTGCTTGGAAATATTAATCCTATAGGTGGAGTTAATGCTAAAATATTAGCTGCTAAAAAGGCTGGTGCAACAACAGTTATTATACCTGCAGCAAATTGGAATGAAGCATTTCTAGAATATGAAGGTGTTAGAATTATACCTATAAAACATATAAAAGAAGCAATAGATATATCTAGTGTGGAAATTTTAAATAGCAAAAGAGATATATTATCAGCAAAAAGTAAATAAAATTATTTGAAGGAAGTGTATAGAAGTAAAATGTTAACTAATAAAATAAATACTTTGACGTCAAAATTTTATTTACTTTAATACCCTTCCTTATTGCAATTAAATTAAGTGGGAGTTTAGTTATTAAATTGATATACATAGTAGGTTCTATATTAATATTTTATACTTTATAATAAATAGAGCCTTAAAAAGTTGAAAAAGTTAAATATTATGTGTATACTAGAAAAGTTAGAAGTAGTATAATGAAAATTTGAATGGAGGGGGAAAATGAATAAGAATTTAATTGAAATGCCTGTGATTCCACTAAGAGGTATAACTATTTTTCCCAATATGATAATACACTTTGATATTGGAAGAGAAAAGTCTATAAAAGCTCTTGAAGAGGTTATGTTACAAGGTGGAAAAATATTTTTAGTAGCACAAAAAGATCCTGAGATTGAAGAACCAGGATATGATGATATTTATTCTATAGGAACTATATGTAAAGTAAAACAAATATTAAAGCTACCAAAAGACGTTACTAGAGTATTAGTAGAAGGCGTTGAAAGAGCTACATTAGAAGAAGTAGTAGAAAATGATAAATATATGAAAGCTTTAATAAAAAAGGTTGAAGAAGATTCACAAGAAGTAGAAAGCACAGAGGATATTGCATTTAGAAATCAATTAGGGAAGGCTTTTTCAGCATATATTAAAGCAACAGAAGGCGACAATAGTAAAGTACTTCAAATGATGAGTCATGAGAAAAATTTAGGTAAAATTACCGATTTAATTGCTGCATATATACAATTAGAAGAATCAAAAAAACAAATAATTTTAGAAACTCTTAATATTCATGAGAGAATAGAAAAACTACTTGCTTTTATTGATGAAGAAATTGAAGTTATAACTATTGAAAAGTCTATAGGAGAAAAAGTAAAGGACAAGGTTGAAAAGGCTAATAAGGAATACTTTTTAAGGGAGCAAATAAAAGTTATTCAAGAAGAGCTTGGTGAAGATGAAGATAAAAAAGAAATCGAAGCCTATGAGGAAAAAATAGATAGATTAAAAATGTCTAAAGAAGCAAAAGAAAAAGCTAAGAATGAATTAAATAGATTAAAAACCTCTGGTTCTGGTGAAGCTAATAATATAAGAAATTATTTAGATTGGATTTTAGCAATGCCTTGGGGTAAGGCAACTAAGGATTCTTTTGATATAGAGAAAGCTTCTCAAATGTTAGATGAAGAACACTATGGATTAGATGAAGTGAAGACTAGAATTTTAGAATATTTAGCTGTTAAGCAATATACTAAAACATTAAAAGGACCTATACTTTGTTTAGTTGGGCCTCCTGGAGTTGGAAAGAGTTCCATTGCAAATTCCTTAGCAAACTCTCTTAATAGAAAATTTGTAAGAATTTCTTTAGGGGGAATAAAAGATGAAGCGGAAATAAGAGGACATAGAAGAACTTATGTAGGAGCAATACCAGGAAGAATTGTATATGCTTTAAAAGAAGCTAAAGTAAATAATCCTTTAATATTACTTGATGAAATAGATAAATTAAGTCAAGATTACAAAGGAAGTCCTGCAGATGCATTACTTGAGGTTTTAGATGAGAAACAAAATAAAGCATTCAGAGATACTTTTTTAGAAGTAGATTTAGATTTATCTAATGTTTTATTTGTTACTACAGCTAATTCTTTAGATACAATACCAAGACCTTTATTAGATAGAATGGAAGTTATAGAAGTAAGTGGATATACTTATGAAGAGAAGTTTAATATAGCTAAGAATCATCTAATAAAAAGAGCATTAAAAGAATTAAATATAGCTGAAGATAAAATTAAAATTTCTGATAATGCTATTAAGGAAATTGTTAATGGATATACTAGAGAATCAGGAGTTAGAGGATTAAATCGCCAAATTAATAAGGTTATAAGAAAAGCTATAACAGAACTTGTTAAATCTAAAAAAGATAGTATAACTATAACTGCTAATAGATTAGAGAAATATTTAGGACCAGTAGTTTTTGAGTTTGAAAAATCAGAAATGGAAGATAAAATTGGTGTTGTTACTGGACTTGCATGGACAGCGTATGGAGGAGATACACTTCCAGTAGAGGTAGCTGTTATGAAAGGAAATGGAAAACTAGAATTAACAGGTCAGCTTGGAGCTGTAATGCAAGAATCAGCTAAAACTGCATATAGTTATGTAAGAGCTAATGCTAAAAAATATAGTATTCCTGAAGATTTTTATAAGAAAAATGATATTCATATACATGTTCCTGAAGGGGCTGTACCAAAGGATGGACCATCTGCAGGTGTAACGTTAGTTACTGCACTAGTTTCAGCTTTAGCTAAAAGAAAAGTTAAGGGAAATATTGCAATGACTGGAGAAGTTACATTAACAGGAAGAGTTCTAGCAATTGGAGGAGTTAAAGAAAAATGTTTAGCTGCTCATAGAATAGGAATTGATACAATTATTTTACCTAAAGAAAATAAAAAAAATGTAGATGAAATACCAGCCTCAATAAAAGGTAAGTTAAATTTAATATTTGCAAGCCATGTTGAAGAGGTATTAGAAGAAGCATTAATTGGAGTTGAGTATAGTGATAATTAAAAAATCGGAGTTTATTATATCTGCTGTAAAAAGGAATCAGTATCCTATAGATGGTAGAAATGAAATTGCCTTTGTTGGTAGATCTAACGTTGGTAAAAGTTCTATAATAAACGCTTTAACAAATAGAAGAAAGCTTGCTAAGGTTTCTCAAACGCCTGGTAAGACTAGACTTATTAATTTCTTTTTAATAAATGATGATTTCTACTTAGTGGATTTACCTGGATATGGTTATGCTAAGGTATCTAAGAAAGAAAAGGAAAGTTGGGGTAAGACTATAGAGACATACCTTACAGATAGAGACGAATTAAAAAGAGTTATACTTTTAGTTGATTCAAGACATAAGCCAACAGCTGATGATATAATGATGTATGAGTGGATTAAGCATTATGATTATGATTGTATTGTAATTGCTACTAAAAGTGATAAGTTATCCAATAATGAATTAGGAAAGAGCAGAAAGTTAATAAAGGAAACTTTAGGGCTTGGAAATACAGATAAGTTTTACTTCTTCTCATCTTTAAATAAAAAAGGAAAAGATGAATTAATAGATAATATATTTGCAGATTTATCAGAAGAAGCTATTAGAGAAGAAATGGATAATGTTGAATAGTAAAAAGCTACCGTTTGGTAGCTTTTTATTTTATAAAAAATAAAATTTAGTAAATTTGAATCGATGAAAATTGTGTCAAATAATATAATACGGAATAGTATATAGTATAAAAACAAAAAAATAAAATCTGATCCTTAGGAGGAATATAGTATGCAAATGAATGATATCATTGATGGATTAAACTCATGTGAATGTCCAGATTATCCTCCAGTAAATCCAGGTGGAATGGTAGGAAACTGTGGTGTTAATGGCTGTGGATTTGGAAGCTGGATATGGATATTATTAATTCTTTTCTATTCTAATGCAGGTGCATGTGGTGGAAATACAGGCTATGGATGTGCACAAAATAGTTGTGGCTGCGGTGGTGGCTATGGACAAGGTGGCTTATTTGGTGGATTAGGTAATTGTGGTGGAGGATATTTATTCTTACTAGTTATCTTATTCTTATGTAATGGATGCAATGGATGTAATGGAGTTGGTAATGGATTTGGATACGGCACAGGCTTCGATGGAGCTTGTGGTGGATTATATTAGAGGTAGGAAGGAGGATAAATAACTATGTCAAAGAAGAGAGATAAAAAGAATTGTTGCTGTCAACCATGCTGTCAACCATGTTGTGAACCATGTTGTTGTAATCAAAACAATGTTGGTGGATGTGGTAATGTATTTGGTGGTTTAAATAATTGTGTTGCACCAATTATATTCTTGCTTATAGCTTGTGGCTCAGGCATTCTTAACAACAATTGCTCATATTTAATTATCTTATTATTCTTACTATGTGGTGGATCCTACGGAAACCTATTTGGAGGTAACTACGGAGGAAACAATTGCTGCTGTGAAAGTAACTGCTGCTGCTAGTTAAGAGGATGGAGGGTTTTGTTAAACCCTCCAAAAAAATGCCCTTTTTTATAACATATATAAATTAATTACATATAATGGAGTAAGGCAGTTTGTAATAGGAGGAGAGTAAATGTCAAAGCGGAAACATAAAAATAGGAATACTAGAAGAGAAATTAATAGTGATAATAGAAGTTCTATGAATAATAATGTAAATAATAATATGAATAATATGAACAATAGACAACAGTTTAATAATCCATTTGGTATAAATCCAAATCAGTTATTGAGTATGCTTGGTAATATTGATATGAACCAAATTAATAGCATGTTACAGTCAATGAACACACAAGGATTTGATTTTAATAATTTCAATTTAGGAAATTTACAAAATATGATGGGAAATATGGATCAAAGAAATAATAGCAATATGAGTAAAAATAGTGAAGAAAATAATAGTGATATGGAAGATGATAGAGATAGCTCAGTAAGAAGTGAAGTAAATAATCCAATAAGAAATGATGAAAACATACAAATGTTGAAGGCCATTAGAAGCATTGTAACAGGAGATAAAGCAATTTTTATAGATAAGGTAATTGACTCATATAATAATGGAGTTTTTGATGATTAATTATTATGTATAAAAAAAATGGAACTGTAAATAATATTAATGTACCGGAGAAGTATTCTCCTATAGCATATGAAGAGAAATCTTCATGAAAGCTAAACCCCCCCATCCCCCTTTTAGGTCGCATTTATAATGCGACCTTTTAATTTTTAAATATATAAATAATTAAATTTTTTTTAATGATGAAATTTTAAACTCTCCTAGTTCATCTAGAACTACTTTAGCTGAAATTATAATTTCACTATTTTTATTATCTGGATTTGTATAAGTAGATTTTTTAAAGGATAGTATCCAATAAATTGTGGTTGGATACCCTTCTTCATCCCAAGTTGAATCGAAAAAATAGCCATTAATGAAAGTATAGTGAAAAGTTTCTTTATCCAACTTCCAAAGTAATGAAAGTTCTTCACTAGAAATAAAGGAGCTAAATATATCTGGTGTTTCACTAAGTTCATATTCAGCTTGTATCAAATCTATAAGAATTTGAATTTCGCCCAGGGAAGGGATTGAGGGAGAAGAAAAATTTATATTTTTTAATGTATTATTGTTTAAAATATATCCACTAGTACTTTCATTTCCTTTATCGGATAGAGTGTCTAATATTTTAGGTGTTCTAGAATTATTATAATCAAGTATTCCAAATATGTTTTTATTTGACATTAATATTTCCTCAAAATCATATCCATTCCATTTAAAAATATATGTTGTAGGAATATTATTTTTAATTCCCATGATAATTACTTCTGGGATATTACTTCTACTTAAATGAGCTGTTTGAATTTTAATATTACAATAAGGTGAAACATCAAGTAGAGAATAATCATTTTTTTTGCTTTTTAATAGTATATCAAGTTTTGAACTTTTAAAGTTTAATGAATAAGTGGAGTTGTTAGAAATTACGTTTAGGGTATCAGCGTTACCATCTCCATCAAAATCAAATTCTACTTTATTATGTACAGTTTCAAAATGGGAAAATGTAGAAGTAGATTTAAACTTAAATAAAAAAAAGATATTAATTAAAATAAAGATAATAGCTATAGATATTATTAAAATTGTATTATTTTTCAAAACCATAAATTTGGACATAATATCACCTCAGTCTAATATATGTAAATAGTTTGTTATAAATACTAAAAATAAAAAAATGTTAGCAGATAAAATCTACTAACATTCATTACATTCTCCATAAAAGAATAATTTATTAAATTTAATTTTATAATTTGTTTTTTCTTCTACTAAATTATTTAAAGATGAAAAATCTATAAAATCTATATCTTCAACTTTGCCACAATTTACACATTGAACATGAGCGTGTTCATGATAATTTGCATCATATCTAAAATTACCTTCTCCAACATTTAATTCTTGAACTAAGCCTATTTCTACTAGAGTTTTTAGAGTTTTATAAACTGTAGCTAAGCTCATAGTTGGATAGTTAGGTTGTAGAGCTTTATAAATTGTTTCTGCTGAAGGATGTTCTAAAGTTCCCTTTAAATATTGATAAACAGCAAGTCTTTGAGGGGTTAATTTAAGTTTTTTTTCTTTAAACGTTAAAATGATATCATCCATATATAGACACCTTCCTATAATAATTTAATTATATTATATTTCTAAATACAATTATTTGTCAATAATATTTATTAAATAATAAAAATATTTAGTCAAATTTATTATTGTAAAAATATACTTAATATGTTAAATTGAAATAGAAATATCATAAGAAATGCTACATATTTCTTTGGTTTGTTACACAAAATATTAAAATGTAATAGAAGCGAGTAATAAAAGGAGGAGATTATTTATGTCTAAATATAAAGTAGGCGATGAATTACTAATAATTAATGATCCAACAGAACAAAGTGAAAAATTAAAGAAACTTACATGTCTATCAGTAGATGGAGATTATGCTCAAATTTCTTGGGGATTAAAAATTGAAAAAGTAGAATACGATAAGCCTTATGTTACATTAACTTATACAAATGTAGATGGAGAACTTAATAAAGTATTTGCAGAATGTAGAGATATAGAAAATTTTGATCAAGAAAAAGTTTTAGAAAAAGCTTTATTAAAAGCATTCCAAAATGAAATAATAAATATTTCAGTTGCTAAGAATACAGCACTTAAAAGAATATAATAAAGAAAGCTTCCTGTAAAAGGGAGGCTTTTTGTATATTAAATAAGGAAAAATGTTGATTTATATAATAAATATGGTATATTATTAATATAATGTATAAAAAATAAATAAAAGGTTTATTTTTTATATAAAATGGTATATAATTACCTTGTAATTCGTTTACAAACGGTGTGTGGGGGTTGTGGGTTATGAGTAAATGTCCTTTTTGGTCAAGTAAAAAAGAAAATATAAGTTGTAATAAAGAATGTCCAATGAATCCGATAAAAAATAATAATGAAACATGTCCATTTATTGAACATTTATTAACTGAAAAAATAGTATTTAAGGATGTAATAGACGAAGAATTTGCATATTCAAAAGATGAAAATTTAGATTATATGATATCATCTTATGGCAAATATAGATAGAAAAATAGTATTATTTTGTTAATACATTATAAGATAAAATTAGAATGATATAAGCTTTATAAGCAAAGATTAAATAAAAAAATAAGGATGAAACTTGAAGTTTCATCCTTATTTTCTATTTAGATTGTTTTATAAGTAATTCTTGTTTTAAATTCCAAAGGTTTGGCGATAAATCTACATAATAAGTATGTGGATTTTCAAATCTTAATATTTCAGGCCAAAGTTTAGATGTTTCCTTTTTAGAAAATTCTTTAATTTCTAAAACTGATGGAGATGAGTAAACTTGTTTTCCATTTTCAAATATTTTTACAAGTAAGTCTTTTACATAAAAATTATTAATTTTCTTTCTTTTCCAAGTATGAACTGGGTCAAATATTTCTAGTTCTGAATTTTCATCTATAATTTCGTCATTTAAAGCAATTATATCAGCAATTGCAATATCAGTATCTTTATCAAATAATCTATAAATCTTTTTAAAACCAGGGTTAGTTATTTTCTCGCTATTTTCACTAATTTTTATTTTTGGAATTATAGTTGAATCTTTTTCAACAGCAACTAATTTATATACACCACCGAAAACAGGTTCTGATTTTGCAGTTATAAGTCTCTCACCAACTCCAAAAGAATCAATACATGCACCTTGAGATAATACATCTCTAATTATATGTTCATCTAAAGAATTAGAAACTATAATTTTACAATCTTCATAACCAGCAGCATCTAAAATTTTTCTGCATTTTTTAGTTAAATAGGTAATATCACCGGAATCAATTCTAATTCCTTTAGGTCTCTTACCAAGAGGTTTTAGGATTTCATCAAATACTTTAATAGCATTAGGTAAACCAGATTTCAACACATTATAAGTATCTATAAGCAAAGAACAATTATCTGGGTAAGTTTCAGCCCATGCACTAAAGGCTTCAAATTCTGTATCAAATAACTGAACCCAACTATGTGCCATTGTACCAACTGCAGGAACATTGAAGTATTTATCAGCTATAGTACAAGCAGTTGAATCACATCCACCTATTATAGAAGCTCTTGCACCATAAATAGCACCATCATATCCTTGAGCACGTCTAGAACCAAATTCCATGACAGTTCTACCATCAGCCGCTCTACAAATTCTATTTGCTTTAGTTGCTATTAAAGTTTGGTGGTTAATAGTTAGAAGAATCATTGTTTCGATAAATTGAGCTTGTACCACAGGTCCTCTCACTGTAACTAAAGGTTGATTTGGGAAAACAGGATTACCTTCAGGAATTGCCCAAACATCACAAGAAAACTTAAAGTTTCTTAAGTAATTTAAAAATTCTTCAGAAAATAAATTTTTACTTTCTAAATATTTAATATCAGAATCAGTAAAGGTTAGATTGTTTAAATATTGTATAAGTTGGTCAACACCAGCCATTATACAGTATCCACCGCCATCTGGAACCCTTCTAAAATACATATCAAAATAGGCTATTCTATCTTGTACACCTTTATTAAAATATCCATTTGCCATTGTTAATTCGTAGAAATCCACAAGCATAGTAAGATTTCTCTCGTTAGTAACATCGAATCTCATTAAAGTTTCCATTTTAATCTCCTTATATTGAAAAATACCTAAAGATATTGTACAACTATATATAAATTATTACAATATAGTTATTTATATTATAGGTAATAATTAAAAGTATCGAAGGAAAAAAGGAGTTAGTATGAAAATACAATTAGATAAATTTCAAGAAAAAGCTGTAAATATAAATGATAAAAATGTCTTAGTAGTTGCAGCACCAGGTTCAGGAAAAACTACAGTAATAATAAATAGAGTGAATAATTTAATAGAAAATAGAGGTGTAAAAGCTTTTAATATTATAGTGATAACTTTTACAAGAGCAGCAGCAGAAAATATGAAATTAAGATATAAAAATATATTTAATAAAGAAGATGCACCTTTTTTTGGAACATTTCATGGATTATTTTATAAGATTTTATTAAGAGAGGGACATGAAATAAAAATAATAGATTCTAATAAAAGCCATGGAATAATTAAGGGCGTGTTATCAAAATATTTTGATGATGTAAATGATGATAGAGTAAGAGAGGTATTAAATAATATATCGTTATACAAAACATCTTTAGGAAACTTGGAGAATTTTAAGCCATCAACTTCTATAGAAATATTCAAGGCTTGTTATGAACAATATGAAACCTATAAGGAAAGGGAAAAGCTTTGGGATTTTGATGATTTATCAGTTAGAACCTTGTATTTATTTAAAAATAATAATGAATTACTAGAGAGATATAAGAGATTATTTAAATATATATTAGTTGATGAATTTCAAGATTGTGATGAACTTCAAGTTGAGTTTTTGAAAATGATGAATGGAGAGAAAAATGAACTTTTTGCAGTAGGAGATGAAGATCAGTGTATATATTCATTTAGAGGATCTAAACCAGAGTATATGGTAGACTTTGAGAAGGTATTTAAAGATGGAAAGAAGGTTTATTTATCTATTAATTATAGAAGTAAGAAAAATATAATTGAAATATCTAAAAATATAATAGCATATAATAAAGGTAGAAATAATAAAGAAATAATAGCATTTAATAAACAGAATGGGATAATTAAACTGATAAAACCGTACAATGAAAATATTCAAGGAGAAGAAATAGCAAGTATAATAAAATCTTTTAGCAATGAAGACTTTAAAAATAATGCAGTATTATATAGAACTAATATGGAAGCTAGATGTATTATAGATGTCTTTTCAAGAAGAAAGATACCATTTGTATTATTAGATAAGGGATATAACTTTTTTGAACACTTTATATGTAAGGATATTATTAATTATTTAAAATTATCAATTAATATGTGTGATAGAGATGCTTTTGTTTCAATAATTAATAAACCATTTAGATATGTTAGTAAAAATAATATAAGTTATGTAAAAACATATTTAGAAGAAAGAAATTGTTTTGATATATTAATTACTAAAAAGGATATACCACCATTTCAAGCTAAGAAATTAGATGATTTAAAAAGGGATATAATTTATTTAAATAAAGTATCATTAGGTAGTGCAGTGCAATGTATAATTTCGACTTTAGGATATATAGATTACTTAAGGGAATATGCAAGTAAGTTTAATCAGAGTTTTAGTGATTTAGAGGATATAGTTGAAGAATTTAAAGGTGCCATTGATGGATTTAAAACTATAAATGAATTTTTGATTCATGTTGAAAATGTAAAAGATGAAATAGAAAAGAGTAAAGTTGTATCGGATGGAGTCGTTTTAAGTACAATACATGGTGTAAAGGGAATGGAGTTTAAAAATGTATTTATTATTAACTGTGTAGAAGAAACAATTCCTCATAAATCATCAATAGAAGAGAATTTAGAAGAGGAAAGAAGACTTTTCTACGTTGCCATTACAAGAGCTATTAAAAATCTTTATGTATTTTCACCTAAAACTATTAGAGGTAAGTTTAGTCATGTATCTAGATTTGTTTTAGAGAGTGGATTAGAAGAAGAAAGTAATTCTGCGGATTATGGAATTAAAAAAGGTGATGCTTTATATCACAGACAATATGGTAATGCAAAAGTAAAGTCAATAGATGGAGATAGAATAACATTAGAGTTTAAAGATGATATAGATAGAAGTTTTTCATTAAGAGTATTAATGGAAAATAATTTAATAATTTTAATAAAATAAAGCTTAAACTACTCCATTCATTATACAGTACAAAAATACGTTAGATGAATGGAGTGATTTTTTTAGAAATGGTTAGAATGAAATTAAGTAAAATAAGAGCCAGAGAGGCTATTACAGTGACAGAGATACATAAAAGGTATATTTTATATTGTAAAGCTATAGGACAGCGTGAGGCGACTATAAACAGCAAAGAAAGGTTCTATAAATATGAATTATCAAAGGTTGTTGATTTAGAAGATGATATTAAGTATCTCACTCAAGAAAAGATAAATAATCATATAGCTTTTATGAGAGCCAATGGATATAAGGGAAATTACTATCAAACATTTATAATTAAGTTAAAAGCATTTTTGAGATACTGTTTCAATAACAACTTTCTTGAGGAGTTTGAAGTGAAAATACCTACAGTTCAATTGGAGAAGAAGAAGGTTTATACGGAAGAGGAATTAAATAAGCTACTAAAGAAACCTAATATGAAAACATGTTTAGTTGGAGATTATAAAGGATGGGCAACAGTTAACTTTTTGCTAGGTACTGGATGTAGAGCTGAAACATTATTGAATATCCATGTAGGGGATATAGATTTTATTAATGATAGTATATTATTTAGACATATGAAAACCAAGAGGCAGATAAATGTTCCTATGTCTAATACATTAAAAGGAGTATTAAGCGAATATATTGAAGTTTTAGGATTACAAGCAGAAGATTTATTATTTCCTAAGCTTAATGGTCAGAAGATGCCATATGACACTTTACATCAAAATATAACGAAGTATTTTGAACAACGTAAAGTTAAGATGCATGGTGTTAATACATTTAGAAATACATTTGCAACTTTATTTATTAAAAGTGGCGGTGATATATATAGATTGAAGATTATATTAGGTCATAGCAATATTAAAACTACAGAAAGATATGTTAATTTGTTACCATTAGAGTTTAAAGATGATTTATTGAAATATAATCCCTTAGATATATTGAGCAAAAAGAATAATAAATTAAAGATTGATAAAAATAAACATAATAGATGAATAAAAGGAAATGATAATTAATTTAAGAAAAGAGGGATATATATGTTAATAACCAGTAGAGATTATTCTAAGCAAAATGGATTATATCATAACCAAGTAGTTAGTAATGTATATGAATTATTAGAGAAAGATCATGATTTATCTATACATTTCTTAAAGGCATATGAAGGTGGAACAGAAGAAGAACCTAATATAATATTTTATATAACTGCAGCAGGTATAGCTGCATTAGATAAATATATCTTTATTGAACCTAAATCTATAAATATGTAAAATAGTAAAAGGTCGTATCAGTTATTTAATATGAACTGCCCCCCGTCAAGTAGACAGGGTAAATAATAAAAAATTATGATGCTAAGGTATGACTCCTATATTCAAGTG
>NZ_JAJKGM010000032.1:0-40740 GCF_021412605.1 Clostridium celatum | reverse complement strand
TAATATTAAATTTTATCCACAACTAATAATAGAAAAACCCTCTGTTTTTAAACAGGGGGTTTTTCAACAAACTGAAAATACACATAATATTATTATGTGTATTTTAAAATATTTTTATTCTCTATTGGTTACTTAAAAAATTTACTAAATACTTACTATTGTTTAATGTACACATTTCTCCGCTTACTCTACGAAATGAGGACTTAAATTCTAAGCTCAATCTATGATTTCACTAAAAATTTAATGTCTCCTTGATAAGTAAAGCTACGTTCTCAGCAGTAGGATGTATCAACTCACTCACTTTGTTCGCTCTTTGACATCCCTTGCATGGAACGTGCTAAATACTTATCTTCGTCGCTCTCTCTCCCTGATAAGTAAAGCTACGTTCTCAGCAGTAGAATGTATCAACTCACTCACTTTGTTCGCTCTTTGACATCCCTTGTATGGAACGTGCTAAATACTTATCTTCGTCGCTATCTCTCCTTGATAAGTAAAGCTACGTTCTCAATATGAGCGGTATGTGGGAACATGTCTACTGGCTGAACTTCTATTGTTTTGTATCCATTTTCCTCTAATATAGCTAAATCTCTAGCTAATGTGCTTGGATCACAGCTCACATATACTATTCTTTCTGCATCTATATTAGTTATTGCATTTAATAATTTAATATCACAGCCCTTTCTAGGTGGATCTACAACTACTACATCAGCTTTTACTCCGCTATTTATTAAATCTGGAATAACAACTTCTGATTCACCAACAAAGAACTCTACATTATCTACATTGTTTTCTCTAGCATTTATATTTGCATTTTCAATAGCTTGTGGAATAATTTCTACTCCATAAACCTTTTTAGCCTTTTGTGATAAGAATAATGTAATAGTTCCAGTACCACAATATGCATCAAATACAGTTTCATCTCCAGTAAGTCCTGCATACTCTAAAGCCTTGCCATATAAAACTTCAGTTTGAATAGGATTTACTTGGAAGAATGATAATGGTGAAATATTGAATCTAAATTTATCTATATAATCACTTATAGTTGGCTCACCCCATAGTGTTATACACTTCTCACCTAATATAACATTAGTAGGCTTAGAATTAACATTTTGAATTACACTTTTAATTCCTGGTATATTATCTACTATTAAATTTATAAATTCCTGTTTATAAGGTAGATTTTCACCATTTGTCACTAATACTACCATAACTTCATTACTAGTAAAGCCACGTCTTATCATTATATGTCTAACAATTCCTGTTTCATCATAATTTCCATCTATATTGTATGGTTTTATATTATATTTTTTTATCCATTCTCTTGTTAATTCAACTACCTTATCTGCTATTTCATCTTGAATTAGACATGTTTCCATATCAATTATTTCATGACTTCTTGGCGCAAAGAAACCTATCTTTAACTCTCCATTAACTAATCCTATAGGTAATTGAACTTTATTTCTGTATCTCCATGGTTCTTCCATACCTAATGGAAATTTAACTAAGCTTGAATCTAATTTTCCTATTTTACTTATACAATCCTTAACTCTCTCAAATTTAAAGTTTAATTGTTCATTATATTTTGAATGCTGTAATTTACATCCACCACATCTATTATGTATTTTACAACTAGTTTCACATCTTTCAACTGAAGGTTCTATTATATTAATAAGCTTTCCATAAGCAAAATTCTTCTTAACTTTTACTATTCTAACATTTACTTTTTCGCCTTTTAATGCTCCTTCTATAAATATAGGATAACTATCATTTATTTTAGCTATACCTTCTCCTTCATATCCTTGAGAAACTATATCTACTATGTACTCTTTATTCTTTTCTACCAAATCTATCACCTATCACTTAATTAAATTTGTTCTGTTTATCCTTAAGTATATTAAATTATAACATAATAAAAGTAAATTAAGAAATAATTTAGTTTATCTTCAAATTTAGAAGATTTATATTAATCACTTATAGCTAAATTCATCTCATAATATCTACTCTAGTATGTTTATTATTCAAAAAAAAAGACACCTTTCGGTGCCAAGTAATGAATCAGTTGCCTTTACCATTTTAATTCTTTCGAACTTCTATGATATTATCAATTATACCCTAAAATTGCAATAGCAATTGTTAACTTTTTGTTAACTTTTTATGAAAATAGCCATTTTTGCTAGTCTTTCTTGCATTTTTCTTTGTATTTTATAAATATCATGAATTTTTTTATTCATTTTCTTGTGTAAAACTCACTATATAACTATATAACTTTAATTTTTAGAAAGTTAAAATTCTATTTTTTTAGTATTCATAATATAAAAAAATAAGAAGTGTAAAATTACACTTCTTATTTTATGTTAATTATTCAACTACGCTTACTTTTAAAAGGTTTGTTGATCCAACTTTGTCTAATCCAGCGGCTATTACAACTGTGTCTCCAGCCTTAGCAAATCCATTTTCAACAGCTAATTTAGTAGCGTTAGCCATCATAGCATCTGTTGAATTTTGATCTTCAGCAACAACTGGATATACTCCAAAGCTAAATGCTAAGCTCTTAGCAACTTTTTCACATGGAGTTACAGCTACGATTGGACAATCTGGTCTGCATTGAGAAATTCTCTTAGCAGTTGATCCACTCTTAGTTGAAGAAACTATTGCAGCAGCTTTTAATTCGTTAGCGGCATTGCAAGCAGCTCTTGATATAACTCCTGATATAGCTGGAGTGTGAGATTTAGCTTTAGAAACAGCAGTTTCGTAGCTTAATTTCTTTTCAGTTTCAACAGCTATCTTAGCCATAGTTTGAACTGATTCTACTGGCCAATCTCCGTTAGCTGATTCACCAGATAACATGATTGCATCTGTTCCATCTAATATAGCGTTAGCAACGTCAGAAACTTCTGCTCTTGTTGGTCTTGGGTTTCTCATCATTGAATCTAACATTTGAGTTGCAGTAACAACTGGCTTTCCAGCAGCATTACATTTTTCGATCATCATCTTTTGAACAGCTGGTAACTTTTCGAATGGAATTTCAACTCCTAAATCTCCTCTAGCAACCATTAAACCGTCTGAAGCTTCTAATATAGCATCTATATTATCAACACCTTCTTGGTTTTCTATCTTAGAAATGATCATGATGTGTTCTCCACCATTTTCATTTAATATTTGTCTTATAGTTTCAACGTCTGAAGCTTTTCTTATGAATGATGCAGCAACAGCGTTAACTCCGATTTCACAACCGAATTTTAAGTCAGCTATATCTTTTTCAGTTAAAGCTGGTAATTTGATTGAAACTCCTGGAACGTTAACTCCTTTGTGAGTTGCAACAAATCCTGTGTTTTGAACTGTACAGTGAATCTTGTTTCCTTCTATAGATTCAACTGTTAATCCTACTAAACCGTCATCGATAAGGATAGTATCTCCTGGTTTAACATCATTAGCTAATCCAGCATAAGTTACTGAACACTCTTCAGTGTTACCAACAACATCTCCACCTGCATGAACAGTGAATTTAGCTCCTGCTTGTAATTCAACCTTCTTAGGTTCAAATTTACCAGTTCTGATTTCTGGTCCTTTTGTATCTAACATAACAGCTATTTCTTTGTTGTGCTTCTTAGCTAATTCTTTAACTAAGTTTATTCTTGCTGCATGTTCTTCATGATCTCCGTGAGAGAAGTTGTGTCTTGAAACATTCATTCCTGCTTCTATTATTTGTGATAATATTTCTGGGTTTTCACTAGCTGGACCGATAGTGCAAATGATCTTTGTCTTTCTCATTTAAAACTCTCCTTTAATCTCTAAAATCATAATGTATTTAAAATAAAATTATTAGTATATTAATCTAATTTACAAATTAGAATTTAATTATTTAGAAATTTCTTCTGAAATTTCATATAATTTTTCATCAAATTTTCTATCTAATGCTAAAGCTTCATCTATGTCTTGGTCAAATATTTCGTTGTCTTTAATTCCAACAACTCTTGAAGTCTTACCTTCCATTAATAGTTCAATTGCTTTTGAACCCATTCTTGAAGCTAAAACTCTATCAAAAGCACTTGGGCTTCCACCTCTTTGGATGTGACCTAAAACAGTTGCTCTAGTTTCAATTCCTGTTTGAGCTTCTACGTATTTAGCTAATTCTGAAGCGCCACCAACACCTTCAGCAAGTAAAACTAGGTTATGCATTTTTCCTGATTTCTTACCTTCTAGGATAACTTTACATAATTCATCTTTGTCATATCCTTTTTCAGGTGTAATTATGTATTCAGCTCCACATGCAACACCTGTGTGAAGAGCGATATCTCCACAGTTTCTACCCATAACTTCTACAATAGATACTCTTTCGTGAGAAGTTGATGTATCTCTAATTTTATCTATAGCATCAACTACAGTATTTAATGCTGTGTCAAATCCTATTGTATAATCAGTGTAAGTTAAATCATTATCTATAGTACCAGGTAAACCTATTGTTTTAACTCCTAGTTTTGATAATAATTTAGCACCAGTGAAAGATCCATCTCCACCGATAACTACTAAAGCATCTACACCATTATCTGCAAGTATTTGTGCAGCTTCTTTTCTTACTTCTTCTTGTTTAAATTCTAAACATCTAGCAGTTCTTAAAATTGTACCGCCTCTTTGAATTATATCTGAAACTGATGATCTATTCATTGGGAATAACTCACCATTAATTAATCCAGCATATCCTCTTTGTACTCCCATAACTTCAATACCGTTATGTATTGCAGTTCTTACTACTGCTCTTATTGCAGCATTCATTCCTGGAGCATCTCCACCACTTGTTAAAACAGCTATTTTTTTCATAAAATATTCCTCCTCGATACTACTAAGGACTCTGCATGTCCACACACTTTGAAATATTCCTTATTATTCTTACATTGTTTATTATTAAACTTTTTACCACCTTATTTATTTTACTTGTAAACTGAAAGTAATGCAACTAAAATAAACATCAAATTGTCTAAATTTATCGATTATTTAAATTATTATGTGTATATTATACCCTATATTTATTGAAAATATATATTATATACGCTTGCCAAATTCTTTTATAGACTGTTTTCATTTATACATAATATCAAATTTATAGCTTTTAAGTAAAATTAACTAAAATTCACTTGAAATAATAAATATTTTTCTATTTTTTATTAAAAAATCTTTCCTCTTTTATTTTATAAAATTTATAATATATTTTATATTGTAATTTTTCACAAAATTAAAAAAATAAAGTTCTTAGCAAAGTTTATTGCTAAGAACTTTATAAATATTTTTTCTAATTTTCATATTTATTAAAATTATGCATTATTATCTATTCCACAATTTTAACATTCTCTTCTCCAAAGCTTTTTATTAATTCAATAACTACATCACTATTTAAATCAACCCACATTTCTTTTGGCATACGATAATTCTTTCTATCTTTTGCTGTAAATACATATATAGGTGTATTTCCTCTATATTCATTCACTATCTGCACTAACTGCGGTTTAATTTCTTTAGCTTTTTCTAAGCTTTCTACTCTTAAATAAAGTTTTTCACTATTTACTTTTTCTAGAGGCTCAATACTTTCACATATAAGCTTTGGCTCTTCATCTTCCTTAATACTAACTCTACCTTTTATTATTACCATAGAGTCTAAAGTTATTAAATTTCTAACTTTATCTAGTGTCTTAGGAAACACAACAACCTCAATAACACCACTTAAATCTTCTAACTTTAAAAATGCCATCATAGAATTATTTCTAGTTACTTTTTGATTTACTTCAGCCAGTATTCCACCTAAAACAACTCTTTGATTATCTTGAATTAAATATTCATCATCACCTAATCCATCCATTATAGCTTCATAGGAATTAAAAATAGTTTCTACTGTTGTTGATGTCATTACCTTTAAGCTCTTTTCATATTCATCTAAAGGATGACCAGTTATATAAAGCCCAGTCATTTCTTTTTCCATTGATAATAAATTATTTTTAGCAAACTCTTTAATATCTGGATATTTTACTTCCGGTGCTTTAATACTTTCCTCAGCCATTCCAAAAAGACTAATTTGTCCATCTATATTTCTTTTCTTTTCATTTGATATACTATCCATAAGCTTTTCATAGACAGCTAAAAGCTTAGATCTAAACACTTTAAATTCATCAAAAGCTCCTGCTTTAATTAAGCTTTCTACTGCTCTCTTATTTATAGTTGATAAATCTATTTTGTTTATAAAATCAACTAATGATTCAAAATTACCTTTTTCTTTTCTAGCTGCTACAATTCCTTCAACAACATTTACACCAACATTTTTTATTGCTGCAAGACCAAATCTAATACTATCATCTTTAACTGTGAACTTTGAGTAACTTTCATTTATATCTGGTGGTAACACTTGTATTCCTAAGCTTTCTGCAAATTTTATATAATGTGCTACCTTCTCATTTATACCCATAACAGAATTAACCATTGCTGCTATAGTTTCAACTGGATAGTAATGCATTAAATATGCTGTTTGATATCCTATTACTGCATATGCTGCAGCATGACTCTTATTAAATGCATATGAAGCAAAGTCCATCATTTGGTCGAAAATTTCATTAGCCGCTTTTTCACTTATACCATTTCTCAAGCAACCTGGAACTTCTACATTGCCATTTTCATCAACTATTCCATAAATAAAATTCTTTCTTTCTTGCTCCATAACGCTGTGCTTTTTCTTTGACATGGCTCTTCTAACCATATCACTTCTACCTAGTGAGTATCCTCCTAGATCTCTAACTATTTGCATTACCTGCTCTTGATATACCATTACTCCATATGTAACATCTAGTATACTTTCCAGTTCTGGTGTCTCATAATGCACACTGTCTTTATTTCTTTTACCTTCTATATATCTTGGAATTTCTGACATTGGACCTGGTCTATATAGAGATATACCGGCTATAATATCTTCTAAGCAGTCAGGTTTTAATTCTTTCATGAATGATGTCATTCCTGGAGATTCTAATTGGAATACACCAGCAGTCTTTCCTTCACCAATCATGTTATAAACATTTTTATCTTCAAAATCTATCTTATCTAAATCAATATCTACTCCGCGATTTTCTTTAATCATCTTAACAGCATCACTCATAACTGTTAAAGTTCTAAGTCCAAGGAAATCCATCTTTAGAAGACCAAGTTCTTCTAATGTTGTCATATCAAATTGAGTTACTATCATGTCTTCATTTCTTTGAAGTGGTACATATTCAACTAATGGCTTAGATGCTATAACTACACCTGCAGCATGAGTTGATGAATGTCTAGGTAACCCCTCTAAAGTTCTACTAACATCAATTAGTGTTTTTACTCTATCTTCACTTTCATATGCTGCCTTAAGTTCTGGATTTAAATCTAATGCCTTTTCTATAGTTATTCCAAGCATTGTAGGAATCATCTTAGCTATTCTATCAACTTCTGCATAAGAATAATTCATAGCCCTTCCTACATCTCTTAAACATAATCTAGCTGCCATTGTACCAAATGTAATTATCTGTGATACATTTTTTACTCCATACTTATCAACAACATAGTCAATTACTTCTTGTCTTCTTTCATAACAAAAATCCGAATCTATATCAGGCATACTCACACGTTCTGGATTAAGGAAACGTTCAAATAGCAAACTATATTTTATTGGGTTAATTTTTGTTATTCCAAGAGTATAAGCAACAATTGAACCTGCAGCAGATCCTCTACCTGGTCCTGTTGGTATTCCATGATCATTTGAGTATTTAATAAAATCCCATGTAATCAAGAAATAATCAACATATCCCATTTGATTAATTACTCCAAGCTCATAATTAAGTCTATCAACATAACATTTTGCTTCTTCATTACTTTTACTAAACTCATTTATTGCACTAACATCTATAGGCTTCCCCCTAAACTCATCAAATACATCGTATCTTTCAACAAGTCCATCAAAACAAACTTCTTCTAAGTAATCAAAATGAGTTTTATACTCCTCTGGAACAGGGAAATTAGGTAACTTAGATACATGGAATTCATAATCAAAATTACACTCTTCTGCAATCTTAACTGTGTTTTCTAATGCTTCTGGAACGTAAGAAAACATATCCCACATTTCTTCTGGTGATTTTAAATAGAATTGATTTGAAGGATATCTTCTTCTATTTTCATCATCTACAGTTTTACCAGTTTGAATACACATAAGAATATCATGAGCCGTTGAATCTTCTTGCTTTATATAGTGAACATCATTTGTTGCAATTAAAGGTATACCCGTTTCTCTAGATAACTTAATGTTTCCTTCTGTAACCTTTCTTTGCTCTTCCATTCCATGATCTTGTATTTCTAAATAAAAGCCATCTTTAAATATGTCTCTATACATAAGAGCTACTTCTTTAGCTTTTTCGTAATTCTCATTTAATAAATTTTTTTGAACTTCTCCACCAAGACAAGCACTTAAAGCTATTAACCCTTCACTATGTTTTCTTAAAAACTCATGGTCAACTCTCGGTTTATAATAAAAACCATCAATAGATGCTGCTGATACTATTTCCATTAAATTCTTATATCCAACTTCATTCTTTACTAATAAAACTAAATGATATGTACCATTATCTTTATCATTGATTTTAATGTCCATAGACTTGCCCGCAACATAAACTTCACAACCAAGTATAGGTTTAATTCCTTGTTCTATAGCCTCTTTATAAAAAGCTACACATCCATACATAACACCATGATCAGTAATTGCTATACTTTTCATCCCAAGCTCTTTAGCTCTACTAATAACTTTTTTTATCTTAGCAGAACTATCAAGCAAACTATATTCTGTATGCAAATGGAGATGACAAAACTCCTTATTTTTCAATAAAAACACCCCCTTTGGAAAACTAAAAGTGAAAAGCTAAAAATTAAAGCTATTTAAAGATTTTCCTTTTTATCTTTTCACTATTAATAAATTAATAATTTCCACTTCTAATTTCTTCTGCTATTTTTTCTATTTTTCTTAATCTATGATTTATTCCGGATTTACCTACTGGTGGATCTAGCATTTCACCTAATTCCTTAAGTGATTCGTCTGGATAACTTAATCTAAGTTCTGCAACTTCTTGAAGATTTTTAGGTAATCTTTTAAGTCCTATGGTACTTTGAATAAGCTTTATACTTTCAACTTGTCTTACTGCTGCATTTACTGTTTTACTAAGATTAGCCGTTTCACAATTAACAAGTCTATTTACATTATTTCTCATTTCCTTCATTATTCTTATATTTTCAAGTTCCAGTAATGACGTATGAGCACCAACAATGTTTAAAAGGTCAACTATTTGCTCACCTTCTTTTATATATATTATAAAGCTATTTTTTCTTTGAATAACTTTAGAGTTTAACCCAAAAGAATTGATAAGTTTACACAAATCAATTGCATACTCCTCACTATGAGTTACAAATTCTAAATGATATGTTTTTTCAGGATTAGTAATACTTCCTCCCCCTATAAACGCACCTCTAATATATGCTTTTTTGCATTCTTCTGTCCTAACCATTTCTGGATCTATTTTATAATCAAGAGTTAATACTCCATCAATTTCTTTAAATATTCCTGTTTCTGTTAATAAATCCCTAACGCCCATTTCCTCTTCTATTAAAACCATATATATATTATTCTTCTTTAACGAATTACTCTTCTTAACCATTAATTTTGAATGTATATCAAAGTGTTCCTTTAATATAGTGAAGATATGTCTTGCTGAAGCTGGATTTTCCGTTGTTATTCTAAAGCTAAGACCTTTCCCACTAAACCCTATAGTTCCACTACCCTTCATTATTGCTGAAAGCTCTGCTAAAGCTTCCTCTTTAGATATGTCTATGTACCTACATATTTCTCCCTTTACTTTCGCTGAAAACGACATTTACTAATTCTCCTCACTACTTAAATAATATATTTCATTATATCATAAACTGTGCCGTATGTGTCATACTATAATATTGGAAACTTTAATAAATACTATTATATTAATAACTAAATTTCAAACACTCATTTTTATATAAATATTAATATCTATATTTCATTTTTATATCACTATATCAATACCATTATCTTAAATAACTTTTCCTCAAAATTTAAATTTAAATTTGAAAAATATTGATATAAATCAACGCAACATATATGCTAAATTCTAATTTAATACTTAGTAAAAGAAAAATTGAATTAATAGCCAACTCAATCGATAAAATGACTAAAAACTTAATCAATCTTCCTTAAACTAAATATAAAATTATTGCTAAAATATTATATCAATACTTTTTCATTTAATTTTTATTTGCAATAAAAGTTCTATTTTTTCTTTGATATCTTCTTTGATACGTACATATACTCAATTATTTTCTTTCTATCATAAAGTAATTTCTTATCTAAGATAGTAGTCATTAATATTTGTGCTAAATGCTTTGAATCGTGTTTTACGTATCCTTTTGTTATTTTAACTAAATCTGTTTCTATAACCTCAACACCTAATTTGTCTATTTCTTCATAATCTAATTGCACTAATTTTGAACCTTCATTTTTATATCTTTCTTCAATATCTTTAGGTATAGTTCCATTATTAGCAATTACATATTGCACACTGTCTTTTCCACTATATTTCATTAATGTTTTAATATGATCTGATACTGTAAAATCATCTGTTTCGCCTGGTTGAGTCATAACATTAGAAACATAAATTTTAATAGCATTACTTCTTCCTATACTTTCTACAATATCTTCAACTAAAAGATTAGGAATTATACTAGTATAAAGACTTCCAGGCCCCATAATAATTGCATCGGCATCTTCTATAGCCATTAATGCATCTACTAACGGTTTCGCTTTTTCTGGATTAATTTTAAGAGTCTTTATTCTACTATTTTGTTTTAAAGCCTCACTAGGTATTATTGACTCACCTTCTATAATATTACCATTTTCAAGCTCTGCTATTAATTTCATATCATCTAAAGTAACAGGTAATACCTTTCCTGTTACTGCAAGTACTGAACTCATCTTTTGTACTGCATCTTCAAAATTCTCACTTATTCCAGCCATTGCTGCTAAAAATAAATTACCAAAGTTTTGACCTTTTAACGTTCCCTCTGTAAATCTATATTTTAGTAAATCCTCCATTATTGGTTCAGTATCTGCTAAAGCTAATATACAGTTACGTATATCCCCTGGTGGAAGCATACCAAGGTCAGCCCTAAGCTTTCCTGAACCACCACCATCATCACCAACAGTTACTATTGCTGTTATATTATCTGTGTAAAGCTTAAGTCCTCTAAGCATAGTAGAAAGCCCAGTTCCCCCACCTATAACTACCACCTTAGGTCCATTGACATGAACTCTTTTTTCATCAACTAACTCTTCAATATTCTTATTGCTAATTGTAATTTTAACCTTTTCACTATTAATTAATGCTATTGAAGATTTAATAATTTCAGAAAGTGAAATAACCATTATTACAATTCCTAATATTGTTAAAAACAAACTAAAAACCTTTCGGCTTAAAGTATTATCAACACTTGAAATTAATCTAATTATTCCAAATATCAAAATTACTAATCCAATAAAACCAGTAAATAACCATCTTTTAATTTTTATACCTGGTTTCATCAAAAAATCCATTATCATAATTTCTTATCCCCTTTATGAACATCCTCTTTTATATCTCTATGCTCTATATATACATTATAATTTTTCTCGTGTAAACTTTTGTAAATTTCATTAGCTATAGCTACAGATCTATGTCTACCGCCTGTACATCCAATAGCAACTATAAGTTGTCTCTTACCTTCCTTTTTATAATTAGGTATTAAGAAATCTAACATGCCATTTAGTTTTTCTAAGAATTCTATAGTTTCTTCTTGTTCTAATACATAATCATTAACAGGCTTATCTAAACCTGAAAAAGGCTTTAATTCTGGTATATAGAATGGATTTGGTATAAATCTAACATCAAAAACTAAATCTGAATCTACTGGTATTCCATACTTAAAACCAAAACTTAACACAGTAATTGCCATTTGTTTTTCTGGAATGATTTCATCACCAAATCTTTTAGTCATTTCTTCTCTTAAATCACCAATTTTATATTTTGATGTATCTATTATTATATCTGCATTTTCCTTTACTTCTCTTAATTTTTCTCTTTCAAGTTCAATTCCCTTTATAACTCTACCATTTCCAGCTAACGGATGACTTCTTCTCTTTTCTTTAAATCTTTTTACAAGAACTTCATCACTTGCATCTAAAAATAGAATTTCATATTTAAATTGTTCTTTAGATAACTCCTTTAAACTTTGGAATAAATCATTAAAGAAAACTCCCCCTCTAATATCTATAACTAAAGCAACCTTGTCTATTTTACCAGCGCTTTGACTGCAAGCTTCAGCAAATTTTGTTATTAAAGTTGGTGGTAAATTATCTACACAAAAATACCCCATATCTTCTAAGCTTTTAGTAGCTTCTGACTTACCTGCACCTGATAATCCTGTTACTATAATAAATCTCATCTAATACCTCCAAAATCCTGTTTTTTACTGCTAGTATAACTTCATTATAACATACTACTTATTTCTAAATGCTTATCTAAAACCTAAAATTTTATATTTTATTATTACTAATTTCTTATTATCAATATTCTTCAAATAATAAATGAAAAAAGTTGCTAAATAGCAACTTTTTATTCTTCACCTATTATTCTAACTTCAGGATGAAGATCTACACCAAATTGTCTTTTTACTTCATCTTGAATGTATTTTATTAAATCTGTAATATCTTTAGCTGTAGCATTTCCTTTATTTATAACAAATCCAGAATGCTTTTCTGAAACAGCTGCTCCACCTATAGAATAACCTTTTAATCCAGCATCTTGTATAAGTTTTCCTGCAAAGTAACCTGTAGGTCTCTTAAATGTACTTCCTGCTGATGGATACTCAAGTGGTTGTTTTGACTCTCTCTTATTTGTTAAATCATCAATTAACTCTTTAATAGTTTTAACTGTACCTTTTTTTAAAGCAAAAGTGGCAGATAATACTACATATCCTTTTTTCATCACTAGTGATGATCTATATCCAAAATCTAACTCATCTTTTGTAAGAGTAACTACTTTTCCGTCTTCATTTATTACATCTGCACTCTCAATTACATGAGATATTTCTCCATCGTAAGCTCCTGCATTCATAAATACAGCACCACCTATAGTCCCTGGAATTCCACAAGCAAATTCAAATCCTGTTAGTGAATTTTCCATTGCTTTATCTGAAACAGCCTTTAACATAGCACCACATTCAGCTATTATTTTATCATCTTTTACTGTTATATTATTAACCTTCTTTAATGATATAACTACACCTCTAAATCCACCATCTCTAACTAATATATTAGAACCGTTACCTATAACATAAAATGGAATGTTATTTTCTTTACAAATATTAATGCTCTTTAATACTTGTTCTTCATTTTCAGGAATCAATAATATGTCTGCTGGTCCTCCAACTTTAAAATTAACATATCCACTTAACTTTTCATCTATTTTAACATCTGTTTCATTGTAAAATTCATTAAATAAACCTATAAATTTACTGTATTTATTCATTAATAAGCTCCTTAAACTACAAATTATTTTATAGTTTAATAGTATAAATTAATTTATGCTATTAAACAAGTGAATTTATTTTAATTATTGCCATTAAAGTAAATAAAAATACTTTCTGCCGATTTTTTATCTATTGATGGTGTTTCCAATAATTCTTCTATTGTAGCTTTCTTTATATTATCTACACTACCAAACTTTAAAAGCAAAGCTCTTCGTCTTTTTTCTCCAACATAAGGTATGTCATCTAATATGGAATGTAATGTTCTTTTATCTCTTAAACTTCTATGATATGTTATTGCAAATCTATGCACCTCATCTTGGATTCTTCTTATAAGTTGCATTAAATTAGAACTTCTATTAATAATTAACTCTTTATTATTATATATAATCCCCCTTGTTTGGTGCTTATCATCTTTAACAAGACCACATACAGGTATGTCTATATTTAAGCTTTGTAGAACCTCTAATGCAACATTAATCTGTCCTTTTCCACCATCCATCATTATTAAATCTGGAAAGTTCGAAAATTTTCCTGCGGAGAATTTTAGTTCCCTCTCTTGAATAGCTTTTATTTCCTCTAAACCATGATTAAATCTTCTAGTAAGTATTTCTCTCATACTCTCATAATCATTAGCACCCTTTACAGTTTTGATTCTAAATCTTCTGTAATCACTATTTTTAGCTCTTCCTTCTTCAAATACTATCATTGTTCCAACAGAATCAACGCCTTGAATATTTGAAATATCATATGCCTCTATTCTAGTAGGCCATTCTTCTAAATCCAATAGATTTTGAAGTTCTTCTAAAGATACTCTATTAATCTCTTTTTCCTTAAAGAATTTATCTTTAAATTTTTCTAAAGTTATTTTTGCATTGCTCTTAACCATTTCTAGCATTTCTTTCTTTTGACCTTTTTGAGGAACTTTTACCCAAACCTTTGACCCTCTTTTAATTGTTAAATATTCCTCTATTAAGTCATTATCAGAAATCGCTGGTACATATATAGTTTTAGGTACTTTAGCAGTGCCTCCATAAAATGATGTTATAAATTCCTCAAGCATTTCTTCAATAGACTCATTTGCAGTATTTTCAAATATAAAATGTTCTCTACCAATTACTTTTCCATCTCTTGAGAAAAATACTTGAATACAACTATCTTTTTCATCAAAATCAATATTGATAAAATCCTCATCACCTTCCATAGTTTTAAATATCTTTTGTTTCTCCACTATAGCTTCTATTGATAGTATTTTATCTCTTAAGGCCGCTGCCTTTTCAAATTCTAATTCTTCTGCTGCTTTTTCCATATCGGCTTTTAGCATTTTAGTTATGTACGTATCTTTTCCACTAAGTATGTCTATAATATCACTTATCATCTTTCCGTATTGTTCTTTTGATACATGCCCACCACATGGTCCTAAACATTTTTTTATATGGTAATTTAAGCAAGGCCTTACCTTCTCACCATTTTCTCTTATAGCTAATTTGCAAGTTCTTAATGGAAAAATCTTGTTTATTAAATTTATAGTTTCGTAAACGGCTGTCCCATTTGTATATGGGCCAAAATATTTGCTACCATCCTTAGCATAATTTCTCGTTACAAAAACTCTAGGAAAATCATCCTTTATTGTTATCTTTATAAAAGGATAAAATTTATCATCCTTTAATAGTATATTATATTTGGGACTATATTTCTTTATTAAATTACACTCTAATATTAATGCTTCCATTTCAGAATCAGTAACTATATACTCAAATTCAGCAATATTTTTCACCATAACTCTAACTTTTTCAGAGTGATTTTTCGAATTTTGAAAATAACTTTTAACACGATTCTTTAAAATTTTAGCTTTTCCAACATAAATTACTTCACCTAAAGAATTCTTCATTAAATAAACACCAGGCTTATCTGGTAAATTCTTTAAATGATACTCAAAATCAAAAATAAAAACACCTCCGTTTTATATAGTTTAGATTTCTAGCTAGGAAGCTAGGAAGTTAGTAGTTTAAGGAATGAAATTAACTTTTTTAACTTTAAAATATATATTTTTTTAATTTAAGTACATAGTTTTATCATCAATTCCTAACCACTAACTCTTAACATCTAACTACTTCTAGTATCCTAAAACTGCTTGCCTTACTACTTGACTTGCTATTATGGCTGCTGATCCTGCTCCACTTTCACCATTTTCAACTATGACAGCTACTGCTATTTGTGGATCATCCATAGGTGCTACTGAAATAAACCATCCATGTGGTACTGCTTCAGTTCCATCTTCTAATGTATAATCTGCAGTACCTGTTTTTCCACCAGCATTAGTTCCTTCAAATGCAGGCCATCTCCATAAATTATTATCAATTAAATATTTCATATAACTTTGAACTGTTTGTGCATCCTCTACAGACATAACTTGCCTTAATTCTTTGCTATCTACTGTTTTAATAGTATTTTTATCTTTATCAACAACAGAATTAACTAATTTAGGTGTCATTAAAACTCCATCATTTCCTACTGTTGCTGCTACTAATGCCATTTGCATAGGAGTTGCTAAAACAGCACCTTGACCTATACCACTTTGTGCCATATTACCAAGTTCTGAGCTATTTAAAGTTGGAAATGTACTAGCAGATATAGTTACTCCTGGTCCTCTAATTACTGAGTTAAATCCAAAATCCTCTGCAGTTGCCTTTAACTTATCATTTCCAAGTTCCATTGCTAATGTTCCAAAAACAAAATTACTTGAAACTCTATATGCATACTTTAAATCAATATCTCCATGTGCTTGATAAGCATAATTATTTAAAGTTGTTCCATCTTCAAATTCAATTTTTCCTGTATCATGGAATATTTCTTCTGTAACTCCAGGTATATTTTCTAAAGCACTTGTTAATGTTACTGTTTTAAATACTGAACCTGGTGGATATATACCATCTATAGCTCTATTTATTAATGGCGTATCATCAGCACTACCTGCATTTGCTGCTTCCATTGCACTATCTAAATCATTAGGATTGTAACTTGGTTTTGATACCATTGCTAATATCTCTCCAGTTTTAGGGTTTATTGCAACTACTGCACCCCTATTATCTCCTAGTGCATCATATGCAACTCTTTGTAAGGTAGTATCTAATGTTGTGACTACACCATTTCCTACTTTATCTGATTCACCTAATATTTCATTAAATTTAATTTCACTAATAAATTCATTGAAGTTTTCTTTAAAATTAACACTTCCTGTAGACTCTTTATCGCTTTTAATATTTGATATAAGTCCTTTAATATCTATACTAGATAAAAAGTTTCTAAAATTATTTCCAAACATATTGTAGTTAGTAAGTTCATCATTATACTCTTCTTCTAATCCTGTTATTCCATATATTGAACTTACATAACCTAAAGGATGAACAAATAAATCTCCCTGAAGATAGGTTCTATCTTGAGTTGTTTCACTTGTTTTTTCACTTGCTGTAAGTGCTTCTCCATTTCTATCATATATAGTTCCTCTTAAAACTTCATTTTGCTTTGCCATAACTATAGTATTTCCTGGCATTGCATTTATTTCTGGCGCTTTAAAAATTTGAAAATATGCTATATAGGATATCAATGCTATAAAGCAAAAAAGAAAAATTGTCATTACATTTTTTACACTCTTAGCTAAATCATTCATATCCTATGCCTCCTCCGAAATCTTTTGTAATATTCCTAACGCAAAGAATATTGTTAGTACTGATGATCCACCATAACTTATTATTGGTAGAGTTATACCTGTTAATGGTATAACTGAGAATATTCCACCTATAATAACTAATGTTTGACAAGCTATCATAGTACTAAATCCTACTGCTATTAACTGTGAATATTTATCATTAGTTATAAATGCTGCTCTTATTCCTCTATAGAACAATAAGAAGTATATTATCATTATTCCTATTGCAAATATTATCCCAAACTCTTGGCATATTACTGCATAAATCATATCACTATCACTTACTGGTAAACTATCTATATATCCTTGCCCTAATCCTGTTCCAGTAAATCCACCAGCAGAAATTCCATATAAACCTTGAACTATTTGAAGTGATTCATCATATTTATATTCCCACAAGTTTTTCCAAATCATAACTCTTCTTTGAACATGTGGAAATACTAAATATCCCCCTATAGCTCCTATTACTGATAATCCTAAAGCTGTAAACACATACTTTTTCTTTGATGTTGCAACATATAATAATGTTATTGAAATACCAAAAAATATTAAAGTGGTACCTAAATCTGCTTGTAATACCATACAACCTAAAGAAAATATCGCTACTAATGCTGGTTCTAATAATTGCTTAAAATCCTCTTTAAAATTCTGTTTATTTTCATATGTTGCTAGTGCTGAAGCTAAATATAAAACTAGAGCTATTTTACCAAATTCTGATGGTTGAAGCATAAATGGACCAATTGCAATCCAGTTCTTTGCTCCTCCAAATGTGCTACCAAATATCAGTGCAAGTGGCATTATTACAATTGTAACTATCATAAATTGCTTTCTATACTTTGCAAAACTCTTCAAATCTGGCAATATAACTACTATTAATATGTAACCAACAATTCCAACTGTAACCCAAATTAACTGTTTAATTGCGGTTATTTTATCTATCCTATATAACGTTGCTATTCCTACTACTGCTAATACACTTGCAAAATTTAATATGAATTTGTCCCCATCTGGAAAAAATCTTCTAATTACAAAGTGGGAATAGCCTATTAAAACACATAAGACTACTCCCATAATTATTGCAAATTTATCAAAAGGCTTTTCTATAAAGCCTAAAACAGTGAAAAGTAATAAGCATAGCAAATATATCATTCTTAATAATCTTTTTTCTTGCTTTAATGCCTTCATAAATTCACCTCTATTATTTAAATGAAACACCTTTTCATATTGTTAAAGATGTAATCTAAACTAACTAAATTAAAGATTTAAAATGTTACTTACCTGATCTTAATACTTTAAAAACAGCACTTCCTATTTTAATTTCATCATCAGCCATAAGTTTAAATTGTTCCTCAATTTTTTGATCATTTACATATATTCCATTAGTACTATTTAAATCTTCTATATATAAACTATTATTCTTTACATATATTTTTCCATGATTTCCTGATACAAAAGGTTCTGTAAAAATAATTATGTTATCTTGCTTTCTTCCTAAAGTAACATTTCCTCTTATAGGTATAACTGATCCTTGTTCAAGAGTTGAATTAACTCCTGCCTCAATAACTTCAAGCCCATATACTCTATCTGAATTGTTACCTTTAGTTTTTCCGCCGGTTTTAACATCTTTATACATTATTTTTAATGAATAATATATTATTAAATATAATATTATAATAAAAAGTATTCCACCTATAAAAGTCATTAACTTGGTAATATTCATATTTTCACCTCAAAATTTAACTAATATCCTCCATTATATATTAAATCTATTTCTAAAAAATAACAAGTCATAGCATATTAACTTAAAAGTTTCTTAAGATATTTACCTGTGTAAGACTTTTCTTTCTTTATTATATCTTCCGGCCTTCCTTGAGCTACTAATGTACCACCTTTATCTCCGCCTTCAGGACCTAGATCAATTATATAATCAGCACACTTAATCATATCTAAATTATGTTCTATAACAACTACACTATTTCCTGCATCAACTAATCTTTGAAGTATTTCAACTAATCTATTAACATCATCAACATGAAGTCCTGTTGTTGGCTCATCTAAAATATACAATGTTTTTCCTGTGCTTCTCTTAGATAATTCAAATGCTAATTTAATTCTTTGAGCTTCCCCTCCTGATAGTTGTGTAGATGGTTGACCTAATCTAATATATCCAAGACCAACATCATTTAAAGTTTGAAGTTTATTTTTTATTCTTGGAATATTTTCAAAGAACTCTAATGCTTCTTCAACTGTCATATTTAAGACATCATCAATATTTTTACCCTTATACTTTACTTCTAATGTCTCTCTGTTATATCTCTTACCTTTACATACTTCACAAGGCACATAAACATCTGAAAGGAATTGCATTTCAATTCTTATAATTCCATCTCCAGAACAAGCTTCACATCTTCCACCTTTAACATTAAAGCTAAATCTTCCTGGTTTATATCCCCTCATCTTAGCTTCTGGCGTTTGAGCAAATAACTCTCTTATAATATCAAAAGTTCCTGTATAAGTTGCTGGATTTGAACGTGGTGTTCTACCTATAGGACTTTGATCAATATCAATTATCTTATCTATATTTTCATATCCTGTAATTTCTTTATATTCACCTGTTGGATTTTTACTTCTATTTACTATTTTATTTAATCCTTTATAAAGAATTTCGTTAACTAATGTACTCTTACCTGAACCTGATACCCCTGTGACCATTGTTAACATCCCTAATGGGAATTTAACTGTTAAATTCTTAAGATTATTTTCTTTAGCTCCAACTACTGTAATAAAGTTTCCATTTCCTTCCCTTCTTACTTCAGGAATCTTAACTTCCTTTTCACCAGTTAAGTACTGACCAGTTATGGATTCCTTACAAGCCATAATTTCATCAACAGTACCTGCTGCAATTATTTGTCCTCCATGTTCCCCTGCTCTTGGACCAATATCTACAATAAAATCCGCCTCTTTCATTGTATCTTCGTCATGTTCTACAACAATAACAGTATTTCCTACATCTCTTAAGTTCTTTAATGTTTGTATTAATTTGTCATTATCTCTTTGATGTAATCCAATACTAGGCTCATCTAATATATATAAAACTCCCATTAATGCAGAGCCAATTTGAGTTGCAAGTCTAATTCTTTGTGCTTCTCCACCAGATAAAGTCCCTGAGCTTCTTGAAAGATTTAAATAATCTAAACCTACGTTAACTAAAAATTGTAATCTACTTTTAATCTCTTTTATTATTTGATCACTTATTATTCTATCTTTTTCGCTAAACTCTATTGAGTTAATAAACTCTAACTCTTCCCTAATTGGCATTTGAGTAAATTCATATATATTTTTATCTCCAACTGTAACAGCTAATACTTCATTATTAAGTCTAGCCCCCTTACATTTTGGACAGTATTTATTACTCATATATTGCTCAATTTCACCTTTTATTACATCAGAATTTGTTTCTATATATCTTCTTTGAAGTGAATTTATTTCTCCATCATAAGAATAAAGATATTTAGCTGTTACACCTTCTTTAGTATATGTAACTGTTAATTTATGTCCTTTAGTTCCATAAAGTAATAAATCTACATGTTCCTTAGATAATTCCTTTATAGGTCTATTTAAATCTAAATCATATTCTTCGCTCATGGCTTTTAATATGGCATATGTCCATGAATCTTCTTTTAATCTTCCTTCACCCCAAGTAGATATAGCACCTTCCATAACACTTAATTCTTTGTTGGGAATAACCAAATCTGGATCTATCTCCATTAATGTTCCTAATCCATCACATTTTTCACATTTTCCAAAAGGAGCATTAAAAGAAAACATTCTTGGCTCAAATTCTTGTATACTTATTCCACAATCAGGACAAGCAAAATTTTCACTAAGTAAAATATCTCGTTCTCCAATTACATTTATAATAACCAATCCTTCTGCTAACTTTAAAGCTGCTTCTAAGGACTCACTTAATCTACCTTCTATTCCTTCTTTTATAATAAGTCTGTCAACAACTGCTTCTATATTATGTTTTTTATTTTTTTCTAATTTTATTTCATCTTCCGAAAGTTCATATATCTCGCCATCAACTCTAGCTCTTACATATCCGCTTTTCTTGATATTTTCTAATACCTTTTCATGAAGTCCCTTTTTTCCTCTTATAATTGGAGCTAAAACTTGTATTTTAGTTCTATCCCCAAGAGACATTACTTGATCTACTATTTGGTCAACTGATTGCTTACTTATAACCTTTCCACACTTAGGACAATGTGGAATACCTACTCTTGCGTATAATAATCTTAAATAATCATATATTTCTGTTATTGTTCCTACTGTAGATCTTGGATTTTTACTTGTAGTTTTTTGATCTATAGATATAGCTGGTGATAAACCTTCTATATAATCAACGTCTGGCTTATCCATTTGGCCTAAAAATTGTCTTGCATATGCTGATAAAGATTCAACGTATCTTCTTTGACCTTCTGCATATAAAGTATCAAAAGCTAAAGAAGATTTCCCTGAACCTGATAACCCTGTAAAAACTATTAACTTATCCCTTGGTATTTCTAAAGATACATTTTTTAAATTATGTACTCTAGCACCTTTTACTATAATTTTATCTTTCATTTTATACCCCTCTAGTAAATGATAAATTTAAAATGATAGTTATGCCTAAATAAAAACTTTAATTACACATAAATTCTTTCCATTTAAATAATCATTTCCTTAACTTCTATTATTATATTTTTATCAGAAAGAGTTTAATTTACTCTCGAACAAATATTCTTTATTTCATTTTAGATTTGTTATTTTTTATTGTCAATTAAATTTTAGCATTCTTTACATTTAACCTTTAAATATAACTAATTTTAATAAAAACTAATTAGTTTTAAACATAAAAAAACCTATAAGATAGTTTTTAACATTCTATCTCATAGGCTATATATTTTTAATATCTATAATTTTGTAGTGGTAAAAATTTTATGTTTTTTAAAATAACTGTATAACAAAATATATATTAATACTTAGTATCTTCTAATCCACAGAATGCATCTACTGGACTTACACCCTTAAATTCTGAACGTCCCATCATTTTATCAACTAATGCTTTAAGCGTATAATCTTTACTATCATAAGTATTTATATAAGTCTTAACTTGTGGTACATCAGCTAAATGGAATGGACATTGTACTGAAACAAAGATAGTAGGTATTTCATTTACATAGAATGGAATATCTGGAGTACCTTTACTTGGTGGCCATTGAAGACGCTGGTCAACACTTGCCCCTACATCAGCTAAATTTATAATTAAATCATATTTTGAAGTTAATTCAGCTATTGGACGCTTACCAGCATAAACATTTCCAAGTGCTGCACCCATTTCTTCTTTTGGTAATTTCATAATTTTGTCTATTGGTGATTCATATATTTCTATTTGGAATCCCTCTTCTTCTAATAATTCTTTCATTATATCTACAGGACCTTTTTGTACTCCTTGCATAAGAGCTATAAATTTACCAAATCCACCTTCGAAACCTTTAGCATTTACAAGTAATACTTTTTTAGTCTCATTTGGTGAAATTGGGAATATATCTTCATTATTCTTAACTAAAGTTATTCCCTTATCAGCTATTTCTAAAGCCGCTTTCTTATTTTCTTCTAAACCAATCTTGGCCATAGCTTCTTCTTTTGGTTGTAATATTTCAGCCTTAGCCTTCTTATGTAATCCTAAAGAAGCTTTTAAACCTAATATTCTAGCTAATGCATCATGAAGTCTTTCTTCAGTTATAACTCCATTTTTATATCCTTCCATCATCCATTGGAAATCTTCATCTGGATCATTGAAAAATAAGAATAAATCACTACCTGCTGCAATTGCAGTTGGTAACATATCTTTACGCTTCATAGCAGAAGTCATAGCAACCATATGAGATGCATCAGTTACAACTAATCCATTGAATCCCATTTGACCTTTTAATAAATCTGTTAATACGTATTTACTTAAAGTTGCAGGCATATTCATTTCTTGAATTGTAGCATTTGGATTGAAGTATCTTACGTATTCTGGTAAAGCAATATGTCCAGCCATTATTGATGGAAGACCTGCTTCAATTAATCCAGAGTATACTTTTCCAAAAGTAGCATTCCAATCTTCAACTGATAAAGTATTTGGAGCAAATGATAAGTGTTGATCTCTTTCATCTATACCATCCCCTGGAAAATGCTTAGCAGCTGGTAAAATTCCTGATTCCATTATACCTCTCATATACTCTAAAGATAATTCTAAAGTTTGATCAGCATCTGCAGACCAAGTTCTAGTAGATATTATTGGATTTCTCCAGTTCCTATTTATATCAACAATTGGGGCAAAACTCCAATTACATCCTATAGCAGATGCTTCAACCCCAGATATTCTTCCTAATTCATAAGCATAGTGTGGATCTTGAGTTGCAGCAATTTTCACTTCATTACCAACATATGTTCCATCTGTACAGGCTCCATTTCCACCCATTTCTGTATTAGCAGCTATTAATAGTGGAATTTTAGAATTTTCTTGTAATATTCTGTTTTGTTCATATACTTCTTCAGCTTTGCCTGGATTGTAACGAACAGCCCCTATGTGATAATTATCTAAAACACCCTTTAAATATTCTTCATCACGGCTCGCTCCCATGTTTACAAATAGTTGTCCTATTTTTTCTTCAATAGACATATTGTGTATTGTATCCTCTACCCATTTTATAGCTTCTTCATCTAAATTATATGGTTTTACTTTTAAATTTACCATTTAAGTTTCCTCCTTATATTCTAACATTTTTAAGTATACGTATACTTATTGTAGTTAATTTTATTAAGCTGCTCTTCTTTCTTCTAATGCTTTATTCATTTCAGCAACTTTTTTCTTAGAAAGATTATATACAAATATTAAAACTATTGTAGTTAATATAAATCCTCCTGCAGCCATTCCTATCCCTATATTTTTAATACCAATTCCAATACTTTCTGCTTGTACTGTAGCTCCTGATTGATATCCTAGTAAAGACAAGGCAAATCCTCCCATACCACCAGATATAACTTGTCCTAATTTTCTAGCTAATGAATATGAAGAATAAACTGTACCTTCATTTCTTTCTCCTGTAGTATATTCTTGATAATCAATAGCATCTGAAACTAATGCCCAAATTATTGTATTTACTAAACCAGATCCTAAGCCTGCTAAAAACGATAATACAAGAAATATTGATACTGTTAAGTTAGGAATAAATAACATTACTATATACATAGAAGCTGCAAAAGTTGATCCTAACACTGCTGATTCCTTTTTACCAAGTTTTCTAACTATTGCTCCTGCAAATGGTATTACAACTACAGAGGCTACCATACCAATCATTCCACCCAAAGCTGTAAAATTAGTAGCTTTAAAATAATCCTTGAATATATATACATTTAAACTGCTTAATGTAAATGTACCACCTAACATTAAGAATGAAGCTATTGCTACACCTAAAAATGCTCTATTCCTAAATAATAATCCAACTGTTTCTATAATCCCTTTTTTACTATTAGTTGTCTTGTGTACTATTCTTTCTCTAGTTAATCTAAAATTAAAGAAGAATGATACTGTTGAAATAATTGCTAAGATTACTGCACAAATTATAAATCCTTCTGCTGTAACTTCACCTTGTGCATTGAATATTATTTTTGGTACTAATACCATTACTAAAATATTAGCTAACATAGATCCAAGATTTCTAAAAGTTGATAAAGCTGTTCTTTCATTAGAATCATTAGTCATTACTGAAGCTAATGAACCATAAGGTATATTAACTGCTGTATACAACATTCCATATAAAATATATGTGACATATGCATATGGTAACTTAAGATTATCTGGTAAGCCTGGTATTGCTGTAAAAGCTAATATTCCAACAATAACCATTGGTAAACCAAATCTAATAACATATGGTCTAAATTTACCATGTTTAGTAGCTTGTGCCTTATCTAAAAGAACTCCCATTATAGGATCATTAATAGCATCCCAAAATCTAGCTACTACAAATAGAGTACCTACGGCTGCTGCACTAACTCCTAAAACATCTGTATAGAATACCATTAAGTAACTACTTACAAAAGCAAAGAATGCTGCACATCCAAAATCCCCAAATGCATATCCAACTTTATCACCCATATTAAACGATTTCACTTGTTCTTCTTTTTTACTTATTAAATCAAGAATCATAATTAATTTATCCTCCCAAACAATTCTTCATGAATACATTTACATTTTATTTTTTATGGTACCTTTATATAGAATGGAAAAATCATCTGCTTGAAATTTCCATTCTAATTTATCAATGATTATCTTTTAAAATATTTCTCTGAGTTTTTATAACAAATATTTTCTATAATTTCCCCTAATATTTCTTCATCATAAGGATATTGACCTGATTCCACTAAACCTCCTAAATAATTACATAATATTCTTCTAAAATATTCATGTCTTGTATATGATAAAAAGCTTCTTGAATCAGTTACCATTCCTACAAATTGACTTATAAGGCCTAGTTGAGATAATGCCATCATTTGTCGTTCCATTCCATCTTTTTGATCGTTAAACCACCATCCAGATCCAAATTGAATCTTTCCAGCTATATTTCCGCTTTGAAAATTACCAATCATTGTTCCAATTACTTCATTATCTTTAGGATTTAAGCAATATAAAATTGTCTTTGGAAGTTTATCTTCCTTATCTAATTCATCTAGTATTCTTGAAAGTGAATATGCTATTTCTCCATCATCAATACTATCAAATCCTGCATCTGCTCCTACTCTATTAAACATTCTTGTATTATTATTTCTTAATGCTCCTATATGAAGTTGCATTATCATTTTTCTTTCTGAATACATCTTTCCTAATGCTATTAATAATGCGCTTGAGTATTTTGATGCTTCTTCATTTGTTACGTACTCATCATTTAATGCCTTAGTAAAAATCTTGTTAATTTCTTCACATGAGTAATTATAAAAAATAACTCTTTCTAAGCTATGATCAGTAATCATGCATCCGTTGTCATAAAAATAGTCTAATCTAACCTCTAGAGCCTTTTCTAAATCACTAAATGATTTTATTTCAATCTTACTAACTTCTGATAATTTATTTATATATTCTTTAAATCCTTTATTTTGTATCTTCATTGCTCTTTCTGGTCTAAAGCTTGGATTAACTGAACATTTAAAATTATTATCCTCTTTTATTTCTTTATGATATCTTAAATCATCTATAGGATCATCTGTAGTTCCAATATAAACTACATTTGCCATATCTATTAACTTTTTTGCTGTTAATTTATTTTCTTTTATTGCTTTATTGCATTTTTTCCAAATTATATCTGCTGTTTTTTCACTTAATGTTTCTTCAACTCCAAAGAATTTCTTAAGCTCTAAATGTGACCAGTGATAAATTGGATTTCCTATTAAATAAGGCATCATTTTTGCAAATTGATAGAACTTATCATAATCACTAGCATCTCCAGTTATGTATTTTTCATCTATACCAAAGCTTCTCATAGCTCTCCACTTATAGTGGTCATGGTATAGCCACATTTCTGTTATATTTTTAAATTCATGATCTGTGGCTATTTCCATAGGAACTAGGTGACAGTGATAGTCAAACACTGGCACCTTTGAAGCGTAATTATGGTATAAAACTTTTGATACTTCATTTTCTAGTAAAAAGTCTTTATCCATAAATTTCTTCATTTTAATATCCCCTTACAAATTAATTATTCTTGTTTATTCTTTTTAATTGCCTCAATTAGTCCATTAATATACACTGCACCTAATGCTCTATCATATAATCCATATCCTGGTCTACCTGTTTCTCCCCAAATCATTCTTCCATGGTCTGGTCTGTAAGGCCCTTGGAAATCATAATCACAGTAAGCTTTAACTATTTCATAAAAATCTAAAGAACCGGCTTCGGATAAATGAGCTACTTCATTAAAGCTACTATCTCCTGTTATTTTTACATTTCTAAGATGAGCAAAATGTATTCTATTTCTTTCTTTTCCAAAATAATTAACCATTTCAACCATATCATTAACTTTTGTACACCCTAGAGAGCCTGTACATAATGTTACTCCATGATAAGGACTATCATATAAATCTATAAATCTCTTTAAATTATCAAAATTAGTTATAATTCTTGGTAATCCAAATATTCCCCATGGTGGATCATCCGGATGTATTGCCATTTTCATTCTTACTTCATCAGCAACTTTCATTATTCTTTGTATAAAATAATTTAAATTACTCCATAATATTTCTTCATCTATATCTTTATATTGCTCTAGTAAACCTTTAAGTCCACCTTCACCATAAGATGTATCCCATCCTGGTAATTCTAATTCACCTAATGCCGGATCCATCTTTTTAACTTGCTCTTCATCATATATTAGACAAGTTGAACCATCCTCTAATTCATAATTTAAATCAGATCTTGTCCAATCAAATACTGGCATAAAGTTGTAACAGATTGTATCTATCCCAGCCTCTGCTAAATTTCTGATTGTTTGTATATAATTATCTATATATTTATCTCTTGTTGGTAACCCAAGCTTTATATCTTCATGTACTGGTACACTTTCTATTACAGAAAGCTTTAATCCATGACTTTCTATCTCATTCTTTAATTCTAAAATTCTTTCTAATGGCCATACTTCTCCAACTGGAATATCATATATAGCCGTAACTATTCCTTTCATACCTGGTATTTGCTTGATGTATTCAATTTTAACTGGATCATCTTTTCCATACCATCTGAACGTCATTTCCATGATTTTTCCTCCATTTTAATAATTTAATTATTATTTTCAAACTTCAATGCTACATCCTTGTAAATACTAGTATACAAGTTTTCTTAAAAATTTTAAGCTTTAATTTTATCCATTTTTTTAACGAAAGCTTTAGCTGTATTTTCTATATCCTCAAGTGTTCCTTTTATTAATGAGCTTCCAACTCCAACACAAGAAACTCCATTTGCAAACCATTCATCAATATTATCTACTGATACTCCACCTGTTGGCATTATTTCAACATGTGGAATAGGTGCTTTTATTGCTTTTACATATTTTGCACCAAAAACATCACCTGGGAATAGCTTAATCATTTTATTTCCAGCATCCATAGCTTTCATTATTTCACTTACTGTCATACAACCTGGTAAATAAAGAACTTTCCTTTCTTTACAAACCTCATTAACTTCCTCACTATATCCTGGACTTACAACATACTTTGCACCAGCTTCAATTGCGTCTGAAGCCATTTTACCATTTAAAACACTTCCAACTCCAATTAATGATTCTGTATGTGAGGTATATTCTTTTATAAGATCACATACATTGGGTATTGTATAAGTAAGTTCCAATGATTTAATTCCGCCTCTTAAGCAAGCTTCCATGTAACCTCTAGCTTCTTCATGACTTTTACCTCTAACTACAGCTACAATTCCATTTGCTTTTAATTCATTTAAAATCATTTTCCCTTTCCCCCTTATACTCCTGAATAAGCAGAAAATGCTCCATCTACTGGAATAACTACTCCATTTACAAATCCTGATGCTTCTTCAGATACTAAATATAGTAATGTTCCTATTAGTTCATCAGCTTCACCAAATCTTCTCATAGGTGTACTATTAAGAATCTTTTCAGTTCTTGCTGTTGGTGTTCCATCTTCATTAAATAATAATTTTTGATTTTGAGCTGTTACAAAAAACCCTGGTGCTATTGCATTAACTCTAACCCCTACTTTAGACATATGTACCGCAAGCCATTGAGTAAAATTGCTTACTGCTGCTTTTGCCCCTGAATATGCTGGTATCTTTGTAAGTGGTGTAAATGCATTCATAGATGATATGTTGATTATTGTAGCACCATCTTTATTAAGCATATCCTTACTAAATTCTTGTGATGGAAGTAATGTACCTAAGAAATTTAAATTAAATACAAATTCTACACCTTTTGGATCTAAATCAAAGAATGTTGTTAATTCATCATTTTCTAAATCTTCAATTTCTAAGTATTCTTTAGTTGTAGTTCCTTTTGGATGATTTCCTCCAGCTCCATTTATTAATATGTCAACTGACCCAAATTCTTTAAGAATTATTTCATGAGCCTTTCTTAAACTTTCTTTATCTAAAACATTGGCTTCAATACCAATTGCTATTCCACCTTTTTCATTTATCTCTTTAGCTTTATTATCACAAGCCTCTTGTCCTAATGCTAAAATTGCAATTTTTGCTCCACATTCTGCAAGTGCATCAGCCATTGCTCCGCAAAGAATTCCTGTACCACCTGTTACAACGCAAACTTTATCTTTTAAATCAATATTAAATGGTAATTTCATTTTCCATTCCTCCTTGCAATTACTATACTTGTATACTAGCATATTAATATATAAATTACAATAACTTTTTTGAAAACATTTAAATTTTTTTATATACTAAAAAAACCATATAATATTAACTTTAATATTATATGGCTTCCTTTTATATTATTATTTATATTTTTAATAAATTTATTTATTAATTCTTCAATATTTTCTCTCATTATTTAAATATATTTTTTAATTAAACTATATATTTTGCTATTTCAGAGTTCTCTTTTATCAGTTTCTTCCATTGCTCAACTGGTTCTTTTATATGATGTGATACAACCTCTTCAATATGATTTATATCTTTATTTTTTATAATATCTAAATACGTTATATGTTGGTCAACTAAAAATTCTTTATTTAACTTTAATTCAGCTAATAATCTCATTCTATTATAATGAGTACTTATATTACAAATAGATTCCCATACATTAACCTTATTTATACCTTTAAATAATAATTTATGAAATTCTTTATCTAAGTTATGGAATTCCAATAAATTATCACCTTTTTGTGCAACTAATTTTTGTGCAAATAAACATTTCTCCATTTCCATTAATGTATCTTCTGAAAATTTTTCACATGCTTCTTTTAATGCTTCTTTTTCTAAGTTATATCTAATAAAAATAGCTTCTTCTATTAAATTCCAATCTATTAACGAAACATAAGTTCCTGCCTGTGGCTTAACTTCTATCAACTTTTCAGCCTTAAGTTTTATTAAAACCTCTCTTATTGGTGTTCTTGATACATTTAAGCGTTTTGCTAATTCTGACTCACTTAACAACTCGCCTGGCTTTAATTCTAAACACATAATATTATCTTTTAATACTCTATATACATAATCTTTTCCAGTTTCTTTATCTAACTTATCATAAAGTATCACCTATAATTACCCCCTAATATTTTTGCTAATTTATAAATTACGAGACCTTTTATCCTAGTACACTAGTATAATTACATTTTATTATATCATAAAAAAATTAGGTATATATACTATACCTAATTTTTTTATTAATTTTATTAATATCTTATTTCTTATAGCCGAAATTTGGTATATTAGTCCATCTTTCACGTAAAGAATGAGCTATCATCTTAGGCTTTCTTTCTCTAGTAAATATCCCCTTTTTATTACCTTGGACTCTTATTATACCTTGACTTGTAGCAAAATCTGCAAAATTCCACGTTTGTTCTCCAACAAAGTTTTTACATTTGTCTACAACTTCATGATTAGCTTCATAATATTGTACTTGATATTCTTCAGTAAACATAACTGGTACTGTATCATGCATTCCTGCAACAGTGTCTGCACCATACTCTGTAAACATTATAGGCGTATTAGGACATCTTTCTTCCCAACCTCTTAGTTCTTCAGCAAGCATTCTTTTAGCTTCCTCTAAATCTCCACCTGCTACATACCATCCATAATATCTATTAAGGCATAATACATCTACTATATCCCCAACTTTACATTTATCCGGAGTAGAGTATAAATATGTAACTACAGTCACAGGTCTCTTTTGAGGATCTAATTCCTTTGTTAACTTTATTAATGGTTCAAAATATTCCTTTGCTCCTTCTGAATCAGAATCTGGTTCATTTGCTACAGACCACATTACAACACATGGATGATTTTTATCTCTTGAAACTAATTCTCGTAAGACTTGTTCATGTGCTTCTTTAGTACCTATCTCTTTCCATGTATCCCTTTTTACAGAATCACCAAATAATCCAGTGGCCATAAAGTTTAAATGTAATCCCACTGCTGGAGTTTCATCAATTACAACTATTCCTTCTCTATCTGCAAGTCTCATTATTTCCTCTGAATAAGGATAATGTGCAGTTCTAAATGAGTTTGCTCCAATCCATTTCATTAAATTAAAATCTTTTATATTAACAGCTTCGTTCATTCCTCTTCCATTTATATAAGAATCTTCATGTTTTCCAAATCCTTTAAAATAGAATGGCTTATTATTAATTAAGAACTTTCCTTCTTTAACTTTAACTGTTCTTACACCAAAATCTTCAAAATAAGTATCGATTACTGTATTATCATTTAATAATTCAACTTTTAATTTATATAGATATGCATTCATAGGTTCCCATAACTTAACATTATCTATAACTAAATTTCCACACTTTCCTGTTTCTTGTGAAACTACATTATTATTCTCATCAATAATTGATACATTAATATTCCCTTCTCCTACAGTCTTAATTTCATAATTAACATATCCTACTGTTTCTTTAAAATCAGTAACAATTGTTATGTCTTCTATATAATTCTTAGGAGTTGTATAAATTTTTACAGGTCTATGTATTCCTGCATAATTGAAAAAGTCAAAATTAACTAAATTTTTTACAACTCTTTTTCCATTAACCTCTACCTCTTTTACTAATCCAACTGGTAAAGTGCTCTCATCTATTATATTATTTACAGCAACAGTTAATCTATTTTCACCTTGTACCAATAGATTATTTATTTCAGCCTCAAAAGGAGTAAATCCTCCCTTATGCTCAACTAATAATTCTCCATTTAAATATACTTTTGCTTCATGAGTTACTGACCCAAATCTTAACACTATTCTTTCATTAGTTAAAAACTTAGGAACAATAAAATTTCTTTCATACCATACCCATCCAACATGATCTCTAATTTCTTGATTTTCTACTAAATCATTATATGAAGCTGGTACAGCCATTTCTATAGTATTTTTTAATGGTGATTTTCTCCATTCTTCTGTAAGGCCATATTCCTTATCTAGTTTAAACTTCCATATACCATTTAAATCTATTAATTGTCTTGATTCTGTAACTATTGGATATAACATAATAACCCCTCCAAAAATTTATTTTAATAAAATTTATTATTTTTTTAAAATTTTACCTTTTTACATTGCATAATCCATTATCTATAACTGAATTAATTGTATCTTCATCAATAATATTTATATCTCCTATTATTGAATGCTTCAAAGCACTAGCACATGTTCCAAATTCTACAATTCTTTCATTTTTCATTTCATTTAAAATTCCGTGAAGTATCCCTGCTGTAAAAGCATCACCACCACCAACTCTATCTAATATGTCAAATGTATGCTTATTTGATTTAAATAACTGATTTCCATCAAATAAATACCCCTGTAAAGTATTATTGTTTATTGAATTTACAATTCTCTTAGTACATGCTACATATTTTAAATTTGGATATTTTTTAAATAGCTTCTCGTAATTATATTGTAATTTTTCCTCAACCCCTAAATTATTATCCTCAAACTTTAATATATTTTCCATATCTAGCTGTCCTAAAAAAGCAAAATCTATATATGGTAATATTTCTTCTAAAACTTCCTTTGCCTCATCTATAGACCATAACTTCGATCTATAATTAGAATCATAAGAAACTAGTATTCCTTGTCTTCTACATTCCTTTACAATATCTATTATTAACTCTTTTAAATTATTGCTTAAAGCTGGAGTTATTCCTGATAAATGAACTAATCCAACATCTTTTAGCATTTTTTTTATATCAAATTCTTCTTTTTTAGCCATGGAAATTGCTGAATACTTTCTATCATATATAACTTCAGTACTTCTAAGTCCATGTCCTATTTCAGAATAATATACACCAAGTCTACCTTCACCTATCACAACATCGTTTACATCTACATTATAACCCCTAAACTTACTTATGACTTTTTCTCCTAAATAATTATTTGGTAATTTAGTTATAAACTTAGTATCATGACCCATAATAGCAAGACTTGCTATTACATTTGCTTCTCCTCCAGAATATACAGCCTCGAAAGAATTAGCTTGTATTATTTTTTGATTATTAGGAGGCGTAAGTCTTAACATTATTTCTCCAAAACCTAATACTTTTTTACTTTTGAATTGTATGTTTCTCATCCTACCCCTATCCTTTCCCAATTATATATAAGATTATTTAGATAAATTTAATCTAAATTCATTTATAACTTTTTCTTGATATTCACCTATATATAAATCACCAATAAATTTTTCTAAAGCCTCTTTAGTAAATCTTTCCCAAGAATCTTTTTCTTTTTTAACCATTATTGGATAATATAAAACTTCATTTGATTCAGCAGCTTTAAGATCTCCTAAAGCATCACCTACCATTAAAACCTTTGTTCTATCATATCCCTTTTCAATAAGCTTACTTATACAATAAGCCTTTGATCCAATATTTTGAGTTAAAACTATATCAACATTTTCTAAAAGTCCATTATGACTCCATTCATCTAAAACTGCTTTTTCATTTGCAGATGATACTATTGCTATATCTGCAATTTTTTTAGCTGCTATTATAGCCTCTTTTACTCCTTCGAATGGACATTTTTCATCGTCACTTAATAAATCTATTGATTTATTTACAGCTTTTGACCATTCTAAAGCCCTTTTTATACAAATATTATTTGTCTTTTCTAATTCAGCTTCTAAAGATTCATTGGAAAGTTCTAAAGTTTCCTCTGTCCATTTTAAAAATTCATCTAAACCTTCAATTTTTATATATTTATCATTAATTTCAGTAAGAGCTACTGCTAACCCCTTAAATCTATTTATTCCCCTAGTTAATGTATAAAGATTAACTTCATTCCAACTATCTAATATAGTCTTTCTCCACTTTTCAAGATTCCATTCTGTAATCATACAAGGTCCAAAACACTTTATATGCTTTATATCCATAGTATCTATTGCACATCCATCAGAATCTATACAAATAAGAAAATCTTTATTTTTTATAAACTTTTCTAATATATTACTCATCTTGTCACCTACTATTGTATTTTTATATTATATTTGGAGTTAGTACTTCAAATCAGTGTGTAGACTTTTGAGTATTATTAAAATTTTCCAATTCCCTAATAACATCAAATTTTGGTAATATTGCTTAAGTATAAAAGAATGGTACTAACTCAAATATAATAATTATAAATTTACTTTATACGAAAGTATTTATACTAGTATACTAGCATATTAATTTCCACATTTCAACTACTTATTTATTACTAAATTAGTTCACAACTATAAAAAGCAACTATATAAATATATAATTGCTTCCTTAATAAAAATATTTATTAAATTATTTACCTAAAAAATATATTAATTCCATACAATAGTTATTTTTAAATTCTCATCCTCTACTTCAGCACTTATTCTCTGGCCTAACTTCTCCACTAAAACATTAGTTATATATAAACCTAATCCTGTATTTCTATCGCTTCTTGATTTATCCACAGTATAAAATCTATCAAAAATCTTATCCACATTTTGTTCATTTAATCCTATTGCTTTGTTAATAAATTCTGTTATTATGATATCGTCTTTTTGTTTTAAAGTTATTTTTACAAACTTTTCTCCATGTTTAATCATATTACCTATTAAATTTGAAAATATTCTAATTACAGCACTTTCATCACATATTATATCTCTTATATTTTCATCTATTTCTATAATAGGCTCAATATTATTATTTATAAAATCATTATAGAACAATGCAATATTTTCACATAATATTTTGCTTAAATTTATTTTTTTATAATTAAATTTATATTCATTTCCTTCAATTCTTGATAAATCATAAAAACCATTAATTAATTCTTGCAAGGACTTTGTCCTCTTCTCTATTATTTCTAAATACTCTTTTCTTTCAATTTCTGAAAGATCCTTTTCCTTAACCATTTGCATATATCCCATTATAGAAGTTAACGGTGTTCTCAAATCATGAGACATATTAGATATACTTTGTCTTAATTCTTCTTCTGTCTTCTTTTTTGCAGCTACTACTTTTTGTCTTTCGTCATATAGCAAGTTGATATTAATCACTAATTTTTCTATATCTTTATCAATAGTTGAAGTTTTTATATTAGTATATTCATTTAAGTTTTTTTCAATTTGCATACTTATTTTTCTTAATTCTGTTTTATTTTTAATAATAATACTTATTAAAACAATAATTACCACTATTAAAAGATATATTATTCCCATTAATTCTCCTTTTCTACATATCAATATTATATATCTATCTTATTGTATTTTTATCATTAAATTTAACACTATAGTAATTACTTAATTATATTCTAAGTATTAAATATTTCCAATATAATACCTTTATAAACATAATAAATAATTTCACCTTCAATATTATTCATAATTCTAAAAAAATGATCGGTTATAGTTACCGACCATTTTTATTCATTAATTAAAACTATTACTTTTTTATACTAAAGTTCTTTAAATTTAGTTACTCCTTGATTAATTAATACTTCCCATGCAACTACTAACATTACTAATAATATTATAGCAACTATACTTAAAAACATTATAAAATTACTTATTCTAAATAAATATACTGCACCTATTCCTAATCCAATTGTGGCCATAACAAATACCATTGTAATAAATACACTTGTGCTTTGTTTTACTACTACTGTAGGGTTTGTCCAGTCCAATTTAGGGAAATATAAATTTCCTATCAATCCTACAACTGGTGATAATAATGAAAATATTAAGCTTATTACAAGATTAAATATTAAATACTTAATTTCATAATTTAATCCTATAAATAACAATATATTAGAAATAATTGTAGCAGGAACTGTTATAATTAAATTCATTAAAATCTTACCTTTAAATATTTTTACAGTATCAATAGGTAGTGATTTAATTATCCATAATCTATTACCTTCTAATGAAATTGATGAATTAGTAGTACATGATAACCCTATAGTAAATACCATTAATACTAATGCCATCATAGGAATTAAATCTTCCATTCCTTGATACCCTAATAAAACTAAAATCTGTTCTCTACTTAAAAATAAACTGACAACAGATGCTGATACTAGCAATACCATTGCAAATGCTGTATTAAAAATATATATTGGTGTTGCTATATATCTCCTTAATTCTTGTATCATTAATGCTTTTAGGATACTTTTTTCTTCTAAACTTCCAACCTTATAATTGGCTCTTCTATAAGTTTCAGATAGCTTTCCATTAATAATCTTAAATGTTTTTGCAAATACAAATATAAAAATCATAAATGGTATTATCGATATAATTATAAACTTAACTAAACTAATAAAATCAATATTTATTAATGCATTTTTTAAATATAAAGCCGGTGGATATATACTAGATAATCCATTTACTATTGATTCACTATTAGCTATAAATTCATTAACATATTTTTGTGAATTAAATGAGACTGCCATAATACCAAGTAAAATTATCATTCCTACTATTACAGTTGCTATATTTTTATGCTTAAATCTTGATGATATAAATGTTATTATAACTGCGATTATTGAAGCTGCTACTATAGGTATCATTGGTACAAATATTAATGATATTGTTAATATTAAAAAATACATCCATGATAAACTTCCATTATATCTAAAATAAACTATAGATGCTGGTATTAATATAAGTGCTGAGCTTATAAAATTTATAGACATAAGGCTAATTATTTTACTAGCTAATATTGTGGTGTTCTTTATAGGCAAAGACATTAATAAATCATAATCTTTTGCATTAAATAAAACACCTTGAGCCTTGTATATTGATGTAAAAAGTCCTAACATACAACTTACCAATATAGCCATTACTAATAATAAATCTAAATAACCTATTTCTTGTAATGCTTCCGCCATCATTAATGAATATGTCGTTGACATAAAGCAAATTAAAGCTCCAATAAATATCAACATAAATGTTGAAAATAATAGCTTTTTCTTCTCTTTACCTCCATTTATTCCATTAGCTAAAGAATTAATACCTGTATTATTTATAAATGAATTTTTTAATATAACTAATAAATTACTCATTATCAATCAACTCCATAAATACATCTTCTAAAGAGCTATTTCCTTTAACCTCTTCCATAGTTCCTTCTGCTACAATCTTTCCACCTTTAATAATTGCAATCTTATCACATAATTTTTCAGCAACTTCTAATACATGAGTTGAGAAAAATATAGAACTTCCTTCATTACATATTTCTCTCATTATTTCTTTAAGCGTATGAGCTGCCTTAGGGTCTAGTCCAACAAAAGGTTCATCTAAAATTAATAGCTTTGGCTTATGAATTAATGCTGATATAACAGCTAGCTTTTGCTTCATACCATGCGAATATGACGATATTAAATCCCCTAAATACTTAGTTAACTCTAATTTATCTCCATAATATTTAATTAATTTTTCTCTTTGAGCTTTACCAACCTTATATATATCTGCAATAAAGCTTAAATACTGAATGCCAGTTAACGCTTCATAAAGATCTGGATTATCAGGTATATAGGCCATAATTTTTTTACATTCTATTGTATCATTTTTAATTGATTTTCCATTAACTAATATATCTCCATCATTAAAATCTAATATTCCTACAATAGCTTTAATTGTTGTAGTTTTTCCTGCTCCATTATGTCCTATAAAGCCAAATATTTCTCCACCATTTACATTTAAAGATATATTGTCTACTGCTTTTTGTCCTTTTGAATATTCCTTAGAAAAATTCTTTATATCTAACATACTAACTCCCCTTTTTATCATTGATCTATTTATCCTAATTTATAAATTTGAGATTAATGCAAAAACTTGAATAAATATAGCTAAAACTGAAATAATTAACTGTCTTTTCCACTGATCAGTTTTACCATTCTTATTAGGTAAAAATCCTAATGCATATACTCCAATAGGTAAAATAACAGCCAATACTTTTGGCATATAGTTTTGTAATTGCCCACTAGCTGAAATTTGCATTCCTACTTTATCTGGCAATAGCCAAAATGAAACAATTCCTAAAATAGCAATTAATATGCCAAAGCCTAATTTAATATAATTTGATAATTTTCTATTTTCCATCTCTTTTTACCCGTCCTCATTAATTGTTGTTATACTATCTTTGTCTTTATTTTATATCCTGAGTCTTAAATATTTTTATTCCAAATATTAATGCAATTACAATGGTTATTGAAGCTATTATCATGGCTCTTAATACATCAGTATTACTTGAATAAATCGAAACAGCTAATGCTGAATTATAAAATGGTAATACTTCATATATCTTATCAAACCACGGATAGATCCCATAAAGAAATCCCCCTAGTGTTGGAGCTCCTATAAACAATGCAACTGCTATCCCTATAGTAGCACCATTACTTTTAACTAATGTAGCTATAATCATTATTAATGATGCAACTGCTAAATTGGTTAGAATTGCAGCTATAAATACCTTCATCATTCCTAATAATTGTGATAATTCAAAATTTTGTCCCCATCCATTAATAATAGTTGTACCTATGGTTGGAATTATTGTTAATAATGCTAACAGTATTGTAATTGCTATTACCATTGCTAAAAACTTTGATATATAAAACTCCTCTCTTTTCTTTCCATAAGCTAGGAAATTCTTAATAGTTCCTTGTGAATATTCCTTAGCCATTAATGAAGCTACTAAAATTCCTATTAATATCTCCATAAAACCAGATCCAAATGAAGAATGATATATTTCCAATGCTGTTGGATTCATTATATCTTTTGCTTGAATTTGAATTCCTAACGCCCCTGGGGTAACTATAGCTTCACTTTCTACTGAATTCATCATTTCTTGTATAAATATTTCTTTTTGATTCTCGGGCATATCCCCTAAGCTATCCATTAAAATTTTTTCTATAACAGATGATGCCATAACAACTGTTAAGATTGACATGGCAATTACTATAGTAACTATAACTTTAAATGTCCTATTTTTGAATAACTTATATAATTCTGCTTTTAGCGATTTAATCATTTAAATCACCTCCAATAACATTCATAAAGTATTCTTCTAAATTTTCTCCTTTTATTCCTATACTCTCAACTATAACTCCAGCTTTAGAAATAGTTGAATTAATGATACCAATGCTATCTAGATTTGAAAATATCTTTATTTTATTACCTTCCCAAACTTCATAATCACTTATATCTAATTCCCTTTCTAACAAAGCAACAGCTTTTGCTGTATCATCCACTATTAAATCTATATATTGTCTACACTTTTCATTTAATTCATTTGCAGTTATTTCTTCAATCAATCTACCCTTAGATATTATTCCATATGTGGTTGCAAGTTCTGATAATTCACTTAATATATGGCTGGATATTAATATTGTCATATCCTTTTCTTTATTTATCTTCTTTAATAACTCTCTTATTTCAACAATTCCCATTGGATCAAGCCCATTTATAGGTTCATCTAGTATAAGTAATTTGGGATTTCCCATTAATGCATTTGCAATTCCTAATCTTTGTCTCATACCTAAAGAAAAGTTTTTAACCTTTTTCTTTTCAACATCATTTAATCCAACTAAATTTAATACCTCGTCTATACAATTCTTTCCTGGTATGTCTCTTACTAATCTAGATACTTCAAGGTTTTCTCTTGCAGTCATATTCCCATAAAATGATGGTGTTTCAATTAAACTTCCTATCATAGTTCTTGCTTCATTTAATGCTTTTTCACCACTACCACCAAATAATTCTATCTCTCCATTACTTTTATGAATTAATCCTGTTATAAGTCTAATTAAGGTTGTCTTTCCCGCTCCATTTTGGCCTATAAAACCATATATATCTCCTTTTTTAATTGTCATATTAACATTATCTACAACTATTTGATTACCATATTTTTTTGTAAGGTTATATGTCTTTAATATAAGTTCTTTCACTTTTAATTTACCTCCTTATTAAAATTATCTATTACTCATTAGCTATTCCTTATTTAATTCTCTACTGTAATTACAGTGTATATTTACAGTTATAAGATAGCTTAAAGAAAATATTAAGAAAGTATTAAGTTTGTAAAAAAGCAAAAAAATCAGCCTGGTTATTTCTGAACTGCCCCCCGTCAAGTAGACAGGGTAAATAATAAAAAATTATGATGCTAAGGTATGACTCCTATATTCAAG